>JBARUR010000369.1:0-3431 GCA_049645845.1 Desulforhopalus sp.
ACCATTGCCGAGAAGGTTCAATTTACTGGGTACATTCCCCGCCAGAAAATCAATTCCAAGAACACGGTGGCGATCAGAAAACGTTTTCGGATCATGGATGGAGACCATTTTGTCCTGGTGACCACAGGTGGTGGAGGAGATGGGTATGAGGTGATTGACCGCTATCTGGCGATGCATGAGTACTATCCTACCTCGCTCTTCTGCAAGACTGTCATCATCACCGGTCCTTTCATGGCGAAATCGGAAAGAGAACGGCTGGAAATCAGAGCCCGTCGCTTTGGCATCAAGATCATCCCTTTTCATCCACAAATGGAGACACTTATCTCCGCTGCCGATCTGGTGATCTCAATGGGCGGATATAATACAATCTGTGAGATCCTCACGCAGCAGACCCCTTCCTTAATTATCCCTCGTGAAACTCCCAGAAAAGAACAATTGATACGAGCGCGCAAGCTACGAGACCAAGGTCTGTTGCAATTCCTCACCCTGCAGGAAGCGACTCCCCAACTACTGCGCGAATACATATTCATGCTGTTAAACAACGACTGTATCTATATTGACAAGATGCGGTCGTTCGAGCTTTGCGGGTTGGACAGGATGGTGGCCCGGATGAAATATTTTCATTACACGCGATGTTTTTCCGGGATCTTGCCAAATTAAGCTCCCCGAAGGAGCCAAGATGTGCCGAAAAGGACATAAATGCAGACTTCAGTTTTCATTGAACATTGATAGCTTTTCGGCGGAATTCCCACCATACTGCCTCACAATGCTCTGTCCGACAACATCCTTATGTTCTCGTACGATAATTAAGACCTCAGACATATCCACAAAACGATTGGCTTCCTTACAGAGAGGGACAGTCTGCCCCGATATGGATATTGCCATCTTGGGCAGATCAGGCTAACTTCCTCCGACTGACTGGCTAACGCTGCCATTCGCTCTGCATAAGGATAAAAAAGGACAAGGATAATGATTTTGTTAAAAAGAACAAAGCGCCTGCTCAGAATATGTATTGCATCTCTTGCTCTGGCCGCCATCTTTCTGTTTCCAGCGGCCATGTTCGCTGCTCCGCTACCGGAAGAGGCTCCCCAGCCCCAGGCACACGTCCAGAATAGCTTGGAAAAAGGTGACGAAACGGATATGGCAATGCTTTCGCATGAATTGGAGCAGTGGGAAAATGCGGCCTCGGTCAGCCTGGCCGAAGACGTGCCCGGTCCGGGAGCCTTTATTGGTGCACTGCTCAAAATTTTCTCAACCGCGTCCACCGAATCGGATGCCAGGATTAAGAACTTAGTTGCAGGTATTCCCCATGTTTTTGTCGACCTGAACAAGGTCCTTGTCGCCCTCTGACCCCATCACACCACCCAGGGGGCGCTTGGGAATATTCTTTGGGTTCTCTTTTTCATTGCCATCGGAATGGTGGCGGAAAAAGGTCTGAAAACCTTCCTTAAACGCCACTATTTCAGCGGCCACCCCGAGGAGGTAGCCAAGAGGCAAGGTACTCCAGTCCTGAGCGGCATCGATAAGCTTATCGCAGCCATGGTAACTGCGTTGCCGGATATCATCGGCCTGTTCGTTTTTTTTGTGGCAGCATATTTTTCTTACTTTACCTTTATCTGGACCAAGTCCCCCTATCTACAGCTGCTCTTTCTCTCACTTCTTCTGACCATCTCCCTGACCCGTGTCATAGCCATAGTATCGCACCTGATCTTCTCTCCGGCAGCTGAACAATTTCGCCTTCTTTCTGTATCCAATCAAAATGCCCGAGTTTTTCACCGGTTTCTGGTCGGCACCGGTATGTATTTCATCACTGCATTGATGTTTACCGCGGTTACCTTCCGCCTGGGAGCGGAGAGAATCACGGTAAGTCTGCTTGCCATTTTCTTTGCCACGATTCTCCTCGCTGTCGCGGCAATCCTCGTCGTTATCTACAAGAGAAGAATGGAGACCTACTTACTGGGCGCATCATCGGGGCCACCCTCCTTGGGCAGAAAAAAGTTTGCCGCCCTGTGCCACGTACCGGCACTTATATATCTCTTTCTTATCTGGATATTGTTCGTTAATACTGTAGATTCGCCGCAACAGACCAATTCCCGGGCCGCCTTCATCATAAGTTTCTTTATGCTGCCCCTGTGGTTGATCGCCGACATGTTTATCCAATGGATGGTGAGATTCCTCATGATGACCCTCAAAATACATGATGAAAATCTCCCCATTCAGGACACTTCAATAAGTGTATTAGCGTCACGACGGCAAGGTAGGCTTTGGTTCGGCAGGTGTAATATAGCAGCTCGAGCCTGCCTGATATTTGCATTGGGCATCTGGCTGATTTGCCTGTGGGGCATTCATGTACCGCTTATTTCCCAATTCACGGAGGTCTTTTTTGATTCCGCCCTCATCCTTGCTCTGTCGCTACTGCTCTGGCAGTTCATAAGTACTTGGATCGAACGCAAGATAGCGGAGTCGGTTCCCGAAGGAAGCGAGAACATTAGCGTCGATGATGAATGGGGTGCCGCCGCGGCTTACGGCCGCTCCTATACATTGCTGCCTATGGTGCGCAAGTTTGTCGGCTCGATCCTGGTGGTGATGGTTGCTATGACCGTTTTATCCGCGATGGGTGTGGATATCGGTCCATTGCTGGCCGGAGCTGGGGTCATCGGTCTGGCTATCGGTTTCGGCTCCCAGAAGCTGGTGGCAGACATCTTCTCTGGTTTCTTTTATCTGCTGGACGACGCATTCCGGGTAGGAGAGTATCTCGAGGCAGGCGCAGTTTCCGGCACTGTAGAAAATATTACCCTACGCAACGTGATGCTACGCCATCACCGCGGCATGCTGCAAATAGTACCTCACAGCCAGCTGGGTGCCGTTACCAATTTCATGCGGGGCGGCATCGTGGTCAAATTTAATCTCGACTTTCCCTACGATGCAGATATTGACAAGATCCGCAAGGTCATCAAAAAAGTCGGTCAGGAAATGATGACCGACGAGGAGTTCGGCAAGAATTTCATCAAGCCGGTCAAGTCACAGGGTGTAAGGGAAATAACCAATTCGGTGATGACCATCAGGGTCAAATTCACTTCCCAGCCGGGAGCACATTTTGTCATCAGAAGGGAGGCTTACAAGCGTATCACTGAGGCACTCAAAACCAAGGATATACAATACGCCCACCGCAAGGTCATCGTCGATCTGCCCGGTGCCGTTGATGCCGAGGGAATTTCCAAACAACAGATCAAAGCAGCCGGAGCTGCGGCATTGTTGGAAATGGACACGCTACAGGAGAGTCAGAGGCTATAGAGCCACTACGCTATACGGTCGATCAATAAAAATAATCCATACCGGCATAGCCGGCTCTCTTTTTTCTCAGCTCCTCTGTACAGAGAGATTTGTAATATATCTTGAGCAGAGGTGTCTTTAGTCAATATCTCAAGTCC
>JBARUR010000370.1:0-1607 GCA_049645845.1 Desulforhopalus sp.
GTCCGGAAGTAGATAAATGCCACCAACCAGCAGGAAGTAAACCGCAGCTATTTTTAAAAATGGAATTATGTTTTTAGAATTAAGTGCACTCATTTTTCTATCCGTTCATTTGCAATCACACCAATCCACCTGAACTGATGAGGTGCTAACTAAGAGACGATATCCTCCCAAAAAATCGAATTCATGTAGCTGACTACCTTATCACGATAAAATTCGCAAATTTAATTTACTAAACACTAAACTGAGTGACAAGTTCTGGAGTAAAGCACTAAAAAAGGATCGTCCATTCATGAGCGAACGGACGATCCTTTTCGGCATTTGCTGCGCCACGAAAATCAATTATTTCTCAGTGATTCAAAATCAAGGTAAAGCCAAGGTAGCTTGGCAACATAAGGTGCCAATAAATCATCGGCTTCTTTTTGCGCGGTTTCTGCAGCCTGCAGCGGAGTAAGACTTGCATCGTTCAGGAGAGCGGCCATTTGATTTTTCATGGCCTTACAAACGGCCACAGTTTCATACGTCGAATACCAAGGATTTGCGTACTGCAGTTGGCTGAGCGCCACCCTGCGTTGTTATCTTTTGCCTGATACTCCTTCATTTCCGGCATTTCGTAAGCCTGCTTCCGAGGTGCAAAGTAGCCGGTGAAACGACTCCAGCGGCTTGATGTCTCGGGGCCGGTAAGATACTCCATGAATTTCCAGGCTGCCTCTTTTTGTTCCTCATTAATTTCCTTGAACTGACCAATGAGGCTCCACCGATAATGACACCTCGTTTGACATGGGACGGCATGAATGCAACGCCAAGTTCAAAATCCTTAACGTTTGAACGAATATGACCAAGCGCGCCTGTTGAAAGAAAGGCCAGACCAAGTTTTCCTGCAAAAAAACTTGAGGTTATCGCATTGGGTTGAAGAACGCCTGTAGGCATGACCTGATGTTTATGGGCGAGGTCGCGCCAAAAGGTCATTGCGCCGACTGTACTTGGTGCAGTGTAATACACCTCACCGGGATAATCCGCATTGTAATTTACGACCTAACAAAAGTTGTCACCTTCATTTGCTGCTCTTCACAATAACTGCCATTAAAAGGATGAACATGCTAAACCATTATAACCCGGGCAGGCGAAAGCACTAAAATTGTTTTCACAGGGGACATCAACCTGCTAGACCATCCCTATTTGGGCATACACTCAAACGGATTAAGTATGCTGATTGATAAAATGCAGGGACAAAAGCTCTATGCCCATGTTGATATGCGCAAAGGTGAACGGTCTGAACTGGCTGAATTAACCAGCAATATCTTTTAAGGCATTCACCACTAATTTCACCCGACCACGACACAGTTACGCCCCTCTTTTTTTGCCTGATACATAAGCCTGTCCGCGGCCGAGACGCAACTATCCAGACGTTGATCGGTAAGCAAATCTCCGAATTATCCCCTATTTCTGTTTGGGGACAGCTATTGTCAGCAGTATTTACTATCAATAAGCCACTTCTTTACTCTTGTTGATTATAATATGGTCATCATTAAAGTCGAGTCATGTAAGGAGGAGGATGAAAACGAGTTAACAACAGCCGCCTGCTCCAGAGAGGTTGGAAAATGAACACA
>JBARUR010000371.1:0-12602 GCA_049645845.1 Desulforhopalus sp.
GGCTGCGCTGCAACAGGCGGAGGCAGAATATGCCCTTATCATAGCCGGACCGCGCAAGGAAAGTAGTGTTCAGGGTCGGGCTAAACATCAAATTGCAGCGGAAACGTTGAATCAAGCCCGGCAACAATTGATCTATACCGAGCTTTTTGCCCCAATGGATGCAGTAGTGCTCAGTACCGCGGCAGAGGAGGGCGAATTCCTGAATCCCGCCTCTCCGGTGCTGACCCTGGGCAGAATTGATAAGCCATGGCTGCGTGCCTATATCCATGAAACTGATCTTGGCAGAATCAAACTGGGCAGGCGGGTTGAGGTAACAACGGATACCTATCCCGGCAAAGTATATTTGGGAAGGGTCAGTTATATCAGCAGTCAGGCAGAATTTACCCCAAAAACAGTTCAAACTTTTGAAGAACGGGTCAAGCTGATGTACCGGATCAAAGTTCTGCTCGACAATCCTGACAATGAACTAAAACCCGGAATGCCGGCGGACGGCCGTATTGATTTTTCAGATCAATAGTATACCGGACATGACTCCCCTTCCTGCCATTTCGGCCATCGCTGCAGATAAGCTGACTAAAAAATTTGATCAACTTACCGCTGTCGACCAATTAAGTTTCGAGGTATTTCCTGGGGAAATTTTCGGCCTGGTCGGTCCGGACGGCGCAGGAAAATCAACCAGCCTCCGCATGCTGGCCACAATCATGGATCCCCATTCAGGCACCGCCCGGATCGGCGGTTTTGATATCTCGAAAGAGGCCGCCGCTGTCAAGGACCATCTCGCCTATATGAGCCAAAAATTCGGCCTGTACCAAGATCTCACAGTTGGTGAAAATATCAACTTTTATGCGGACCTCTACGGCATGAGCCATAAGGGAAGAAAAGAGCGTATAGAAGAGCTGCTCGATTTCAGCAACATGCGTCCCTTTTTCCATCGATTGGCAGGCAATCTCTCCGGCGGCATGAAACAAAAACTGCAGCTTATCTGCGCCCTCATCCATACCCCTAAAGTTCTGCTGCTTGATGAACCGACTAATGGGGTCGATCCGGTAAGCCGTCGGGATTTCTGGAGAATCCTCCACCAGCTTCGACAGCAGGACGTGGCAGTGCTTATTACTACCGCCTATCTTGATGAAGCAGAACGATGTGACAGGGTTGGACTCATCGATCAGGGTAAAATGCTGGCTGTCGGTACCCCAGGCGAAATCAGAGAGTTGATGGATGGACAGATATTGTCGATCAGGTCACGTCAGGCCCGGCAGATAATCGGCATGCTGCATGGAAAATCTTTTGTAAAAGCCATCAACCTTTTTGGCGATTCTGTCCATCTGGTCTGTCACAGCAGCAACGAGACCAGGGTGCAGGTTATTGAGTTCCTCAACAGAGAGAACATTAATTATGAACATGTCCGGGAAATCCGACCCTCACTTGAAGATATTTTCATAAGTTTACTGGGGAAAAAGCCGGTATCAATTCCTGAAGTTGAAAAGACAATGCGGCTGGAATCCGCGGCAGTTTCGACAGCAACAGGCATGCTGGCAGTTGAGGTGAAAAACCTCACAAAAATGTTCACCACCTTTACAGCTGTCGATGATGTCAGCTTCCAGGTAAAAAAAGGAGAAATCTTTGGCTTTCTTGGTCCAAATGGAGCTGGGAAGAGCACAACCATCCGCATGCTCTGCGGTCTGCTGAGCCCAAGTTCGGGCACGGGAACAGTAGCAGGTTATGACATTTTGCAACAGACAGAGCAAATCAAGCTGCATATCGGCTATATGAGCCAGAAATTTTCCCTTTATGAAGATCTCTCAGTCGAAGAGAACATCGGTTTTTACGGCGGCATCTATGGGCTGCGCGGCAAACACCTTGAAAATCGTCTGATCTGGGCGCTGGAGATGGCCGGACTGCGCGAACACCGGACCAGCATCACCTCAATTCTCAGCGGTGGCTGGAAGCAGCGACTGGCCCTTGCCTGCGCCATTCTACATGAACCGCCGATCATCTTTCTCGATGAACCGACCAGCGGAGTCGATCCTTTAAGCCGACGCCAGTTCTGGGATCTTATCTATGCCATGGCGGATCAGGGAATCACTATTTTCGTTACAACCCATTATATGGAAGAAGCGGAATACTGTGATCGAATCGCCCTCATCTACGATGGCAGGATGATCGCATCAGGATCACCGATGAAGCTGAAAACCAGCTTTATGCATGACAAGATAATCGATCTTCGTTGCCCCGATCCCCAGGTGCTGATAACTCCCCTCAAAGTTCTGCCCGAAGTCCGGGATGCTGCTCTCTTTGGCTCGGGGCTGCATATCGTCACGCCCGACGATTCGGTTGCCACCGCTGCAATATCACGTCTTCTAAAATCCCGCGGCCTGAGCCCTGAAGATTTCTCGCTGGAAACCATCCTGCCGAGCATGGAAGATGTTTTTATCTCTCTCATTGAGGAAGAGGACAGAAAAAGAGACACCGGCAGTGACAAAGAACGAGAGGAAAGAAAACAATGAACCTCATACGCCTGACTGCCGTAGCCCGAAAAGAAACTCTGCACCTCATTCGCGACTGGCGCAGCCTGACCCTCGCCCTGGCCATTCCGCTCATCCTCATTCTTCTTTATGGTTATGCCCTCACCCTGGATCTGCGGCTGGTTCCGACAGTGGTATGGGACCAGTCACGTACTTCCCAGAGCAGGGAGCTGCTGAGTCTTTTTCAGAATTCTCCCTATTTTGCGATCAGGGGCTATCATGATGATTACCACGGACTGCAAAAGGAATTGGACCGGGGAGGAGCCATGATCGCGCTGGTCATACCCGGCGATTTTGCCGCCAAGGTGCAAGCAGCAAAACCGGTCAAAATCCAGATTATCGGTGACGGCAGCGACGCCAATACTTCCCGGCTGGCCATGGGTTATGCGGCAAATATTGGAGCCATTTATGCCCTTCAGGTCACTTCGGAGCAAATGCAGTTCAAAGGGCAGGGAGAGTTGAAGCAGCCGATGGAGTTACTGCAGAGAGCCTGGTATAATCCAGGATTACGTAGCCAGAATGTACTCATCCCGGGCATTATTGCCCTGGTCATGATCGTTGTGGCCGCACTGCTTACCAGCACCACGGTTGCCCGGGAATGGGAAACAGGAACCATGGAGCAATTGATCAGTACTCCCCTGCGCGGTCCTGAATTAATCTTCGGCAAGATTGTACCCTATTTCTGTATCGGCATGATCGACGTTATTGTTGCCGTTCTGATGGGCAAATGGATATTTGATGTCCCGATAGTCGGCAATGCCGGTCTGTTGTTTGCCCTTTCATCCGTTTTTCTAACCGGCGCCCTGTTTTTCGGGATGACGCTCAGCATCAAATTAAAATCCCAGGTCCTGGCCAATCAGCTGGCGATCATCGCCGGTTTTCTACCCACACTGATCCTGAGTGGTTTTGTGTTCGCTATCGAAAACATGCCGATGCCTCTGCAATTCCTCACCTACATTGTCCCGGCCCGCTATTTTATTTCCATACTTCGTGGTATTTACCTGAAAGGCATAGGCCTTGAAATCCTCTTGCTTGATGCCTTGTTTTTAACTTTCTATGCACTGTTCATGATGTTTCTTGCCAATCGCAACTTTTCCTTCAAGCTGGAGTAAGCGATGCTGCAACGACTTTTCCGCATGCTCATCAAAGAATTCCTGCAGATGCTTCGCGATCCACGTATGCGGGTAGTTATCTTTGGTGTCCCGGTGATCCAGATGACCATCATGGCCTTTGCCCTGACCACCGATGTGACGGATATCCGCATGGCTGTCCTGGATATGGATAAAACTCCAGCCTCAAGAGAACTTATCAGTACTTTTACCTCCGGCAAATATTTTCGCATATCCGAATACCTGAATTCCCAGGATGCGATCACTCCCCTGCTTGATCACGGCAAGGTGCGGGCAGTACTGCATATACCGGCAGGCTTCAGCAGAGATATTCTCACCGAGCAAACGGCCAGTGTACAGCTTCTGACCGACGGTACCGACAGCAACAGCACCTCTATTGTCCTCGGCTATGCCGGCTTAATAGTCAATCAGTACAATGACCGGAAACTGGAAGATCGTCTTGGCCGAAAGGGCATCATTACGCCTCCCCTGCAGATTGAGACAGAGAGTCGCGCCTGGTACAATGCCAATCAGGAAAGCCGGTATTATTATGTCCCCTCTTTGATTGCCACTATGCTTTATATATTCAGCCTTCTTCTTACCAGCATCGGCATCGTTAGGGAAAAGGAGATAGGTACCATTGAACAGGTAATGGTTACTCCTATCCGCGGAATCGAATTTATTCTCGGGAAAACCATTCCTTACATGATTACAGGCTATATTTCGATGTCATTCATGCTTGTGGTTGCCTATTTCATCTTCGGGGTACATGTTGAAGGCAGCCTGCTGCTCCTATATGGACTGACCGGGGTTTACCTGTCAGGAAATATGGGCATTGCCCTTATCATCAGCGGCAGTGCTGCAACCCAGCAACAGGCTTTACTGACAAGCTTTCTGATCCTTATGCCCTCAGTCATGCTCAGCGGATTCATGTTCCCGATCAGCAATATGCCCGAGCCTGTTCAATATGCCACCTTCCTGAATCCGATGCGCTGGTATCTTGATATCCTGCGAGGCATTGTCATGAAAGATGTCGGCATTGCGGTTCTTTGGCCGGCAATTGCCGCCCAATCAGCTCTTTCACTGACTTTTTTGGCCATCGCCATAGGACGATTCAAGAAAACACTGGCTTGACTGAAGACCGGGACAATGTATCAGGCATTGAGTTAGAAAAAAAATTAAGTTCGACCCTTTTTTTCCAGATGCTTAATATCTTTAAGTAGAAAATAAAACAGGCACACTGATGAGAATGATGGACGAACAAAATGATTAAAACAATCAGTACAGAAAAAAAACCGATAAAACTTTGGCTGGCAGACATAGATGCTGATACTTTGCAGCAAGCTAAAAACCTTGCCAACCTGCCTTTTCTGCACCATCATGTGGCGATTATGCCTGATGCCCATGTTGGCTACGGCATGCCGATCGGCGGAGTGGCCGCAACCGAAGAGGTGGTTATCCCCAATGCGGTTGGAGTCGATATCGGCTGTGGAATATGTGCAGTTCAGACATCACTGCATCACGTTGAAAAGGCGCAACTAAAAAAAATCCTCCAGGCAATTCGACAGACGGTACCTCTTGGTTTCAAGCATCATAAGACTGTCCACCCCCACGATAAAATGCCCAAGATTCCGGGAATTATCACAGAAAAAGAAATGCCTGTGGTATTTCGGGAATATGAAAACGGCCGCCTGCAGCTGGGTACGCTTGGCGGCGGAAATCATTTCATCGAACTGCAGCTTGGTGATGACGGCTACATCTGGCTGATGATCCACTCCGGCAGCAGAAATATCGGCTTTCAGGTGGCAAATCATTATAATCGGCTGGCGATAGCCTATAATAAAGCGCAGGACTCAAAGCTTTCCAGCCAAATACCTGCTAAATGGCAGTTGGATTATCTGCCCATCAAATCCAATAAAGGCCAGAACTATTTAAAGGAAATGAACTATTGTGTTCAATTCGCTGCTGCTAACCGCCTGACTATGATGCACAAAGTCTGCGAGATTCTGCACGACTTCGAACCATCAATCACTTATTCCCCAACCCTTGATGTCGCGCACAATTATGCAGCACCGGAATTTCATTTCGGTAAGGAAACCTTCGTTCACCGTAAAGGTGCTACCAGAGCTGCTGTCGGAGAAACGGGAATCATTCCCGGTTCACAGGGGAGCACCAGTTATATAGTGCGGGGAAAGGGCAATAAAGAAAGTTTTAGTTCCTGCTCTCATGGGGCAGGCAGAAGACTCGGCAGAAAAATGGCCCAGAGGCAGCTCGACCTCAGGCAGGAGATCAGCCGGCTTGACCAACAGGGTATTATCCATGCCATTCGCAGCAAAAGAGATCTTGATGAGGCTGCAGGGGCTTATAAAGATATTATTGAAGTAATGGGCAATCAGCAGGATCTGGTTGAGATACTGACAACACTGAGGCCGCTGGCGGTAGTGAAAGGATAAATTTCCGATCGGTACTGATGAACTTACTGCTATCGCACCGACCGGATTACTAAAGAATATATCAGGGAGCCAACCGTTCTATATTCCAATCCTGTGCTTCCCCCGTCCTGGTATAAAGGAACCGGTCATGGAGACGGTTTTTTCTTCCCTGCCAAAACTCAACCTCGACAGGCTGCACACGATATCCTCCCCAGAAGGATGGCAACGGCACTTTTCCTTCACCAATTTTCTTTTTCATTTCCTGAAACTTCTGCAGCAGCATCTGCCTTGAAGTCAGCGGATTACTCTGACTTGAGACCCAGGCAGCCATTTGGCTTTCTTTTGGTCTGGTCATAAAATATTTTGCTGATTCAACAGCGGATATTTTGGAAGCAATGCCATTGACCATCACCTGACGTTCTAGATCAAGCCAGACAAAGAGCAAGCTGACTTTAGCATTGTTCTGTATTTCTTTTGCTTTCCTACTTTCAAAATTAGTAAAGAAAACAAATCCAAGCTCGTCATAGTACTTTAACAGTACTGTCCTCTGGCTGGGTTGTCCGTTACTGCCGACAGTTGCCAGAACCATAGCCGTTGGATCGGCTATTTCAGTTTTCTGAGCCTGCTCAAACCACTCGGCAAACTGTAAAATCGGATCACGATGAAGATTGGAGCGAGACAATCCTCCCTTTAAATATTCCCTACGGAATTGACTTAGATCCACACGTACCCTCTTAAAAAAACGCTGGTGCCAATAAATATTACTTCATCGGCACCAGCGGTTTATATCAAACTTCTTTTATACCTTCCAATTTCCAATCCTGAGTCCCTACCGGTCTTGCCCAGGTCCATTCTTCATTGAACTTGATCGGCTGTGTCATGCTGCCGGATACAAGCTCCCCGGTCTTATCATCAACGGTATAATCAAGAAGGTTTGCGGAAAACAAAACTGTGACGAAATCTTCCCCATTATCATTGCCTGCCTGAACAATCTCCAGATTGCGAACGGCGATGGATTCAAGTTTATTGATATGCCCCTTTTTCCGCATCTCTTCGAAATGACCTGCATATTCACCGGCCAGCTGCTCGCCGAGGAGGTTTCTGTAGGAATCCAAATCCCGTCGCATCCAGCCAGCCTGCACCTGAAAGAAGACGTCCGAGGCAACTTCCTTGAAATAGCTTGGATCAAAATCCCTGTCGTTTTCTCGAATCTGGTCAAAACCTTCTTCCAATAAATTTCCACCAATCTCAGGGGCAGACATCGGAGGAGGCTGAGCACTGGTGCCAAAACCACCACCGCCAAACATACCCGACTGACTCTGTGGTTGTTGATTTTGCTGGTAGGTTTGGAAACCCGCCTGACGTTTAGCTGAAAAACGCTTAAACAGGAAATAAGCAACGCCGCCTAAAAGAAGAAGCGGCAGAATTCCCATGCCCGTTCCACCGGCGCCAAACATCGAACCAAACAGCATCCCGCCTATCGCACCACCAAGAAGCCCTCCTGCGAGACCTCGACCAAATGTGCTTCCGCCCCGATTAGGAGCAGCCTGCGTACTTTTTGTTGGAGCTTTAGGCGCCATCTTGAACGATCTTCCGCCTCCAAAAGATTTGGCTTCCGCGTAATTGGCTGTCATTCCGGCCTCAAACAGCGTGAAGGTAAAAAACAACATAATCATTGGCACCAGTGTTTTACAAAGTGTCATCATAATTCACATCCATTTAAATTTTTAGTGGCTTACTCCTAAATTTCTGTCATAAAATAAGAAAACGGAGCCTATTTTTTTCATTAATAATTTGTATAACCCGCAGGTTGATCATCTCTACAAACCAGCGCTACATTATAGTGCAATTTTGGCAAGAAGCCAGAGAAAGAGACAATTTCTTCAAATGAGACTTGTACATGCTACTTATCCACCCACCACTTACCAAACCCTGCGAGCCACCGGCAGCCCTTGCTTACCTCGCTGCATCTCTTGCTGTGCATGGCCAGTCGTGTACCTTATGCGATATGAATATTGAAGGATTACACTTTCTCTTTGATACGACTGAAGCAGCAAAAGACACGTGGTCAAAAAGAGCGTTTAAGCATCTGCATGATAATATTACCGCCCTACAAGGCAACAATATTTATCAGCATACCGCCAGGTATCGTCGGGCGGTTGCAGATATTAACCGTGTTTTAGAAATGGCCGGAAAAGGATTTGATCTTCAATTATCACTGGCAAACTACCAGGATAATACCAAATCCCCGCTAAAAAGTGCCGATTTGTTAAGCGCTTGCAAAGAGTATGCGAAGAACATTTTTTTTCCATATTTCAGCAAAAAACTGGATGAACTGCTTGAAGCGGAAAATACACTGAATGCAAGGTTCATTGGCTTTTCGCTCAACTACCTCAGTCAGGCACTCTGTACCTTTGCAATGATCGGCTACCTCAAGGTGAACCACCCGAAGGTTCAGATCGTTTTAGGTGGTGGACTGGTCACAACCTGGTTGAGTCAGCCACAATGGCACAATCCTTTTGCCGGGGTTGTCGATCACCTTATCGGAGGCCGGGGGGAAGGTCCGCTCCTGGCCCTTCTGGGTAGGACGCAGAGAGCTGATCATATACGGCCCGTCTATGATCAACTTCTAAAAAATGATTATCTTTCTCCCGGATTCATCCTGCCCTACACCAGTTCTTTTGGCTGCTTTTGGAAAAAATGCAGCTTCTGTCCCGAGACAAGCGAGGATAACCCCTATCAGCATGTGGAGCCGAATACTTCTCTCTGCGACTTGAAAGCACTGACCACAGCAACCTCACCTGTTCTTATCCATCTTTTGGATAATGCTGTAAGTCCTGCAACGTTCAAGGCCCTGGCTGATATGCCCCTGAACGTTCCCTGGTATGGTTTTGCCAGAATTGATACACAGCTTGCCGACCTGGAGTTCTGCAAGCGCTTGAGGAGCTCTGGATGCATCATGCTGAAACTCGGGCTCGAATCAGGAGATCAGGACGTTCTCAACAGCATGCATAAAGGAATCAATCTGGAACTTGCAGCCAAGGTTCTTGAAAATCTTCATACCGCAGGCATTGCTGCATACATCTATCTGCTGTTCGGCACTCCTTCCGAAAGTTATGAAGAAGCGATGCGGACTCTTCGCTTCGTGGAAAAGCACCACAAGGCCATTAGTTTTCTTAATCTGGCAATTTTTAACCTTCCGGTCTCCAGCCAGGAAATAATAAGCCTTGAAGTATCCGATTTTTATGAAGGAGATTTATCGATATATCGTAATTTCACCCACCCGCAAGGATGGAATCGTGGGGAGGTGCGGCGTTTTCTTGATACCTCCTTCAAACGTTCTGAAAAAATCGCCAGGATTCTCCTGAACGATCCGCCTTTTTTTACCTCAAATCATGCGCCATTTATGACGGCAGTTATAAAATAAAAAATGAGTGAGCTAACTGCACAATAAATTTGATTATTCAATGTCCCTAAGTATAATCAACAAATAAGCATAAGAAATTCATTATGTCTGCTACCACAAAATAACCTAAAAAGGATTACCATGAACAAAATGCGTCATACAACTACCTTAAATCGACTTGGACCTGCAGTCCTTCTTTTCTCTTTTCTTATTGGTGGTTGCGCCGGTTCTCCAACGGAAATACGGTATGACGACTCAATGAAAACATACACCGCGCCAAGTGATCAAAACAAATCGGTCTCTACTTCCGGCCAACATAGTAAAGTAACAGCACATTACATCCTTAGACCGGGTGATCGGCCTGATTTCCAACCCAGAGTAAGGCAGATGCAAATGGCGCAGCAGCCTGCAACCAGCAATGAGGCTTCTCCGCAACTGGCTGATTTACAAATGGTGCTGGAGGTTTCCGATATACTTTTTGAGTTTGACAAATGGGTCATCAAGGAAAGTGTTGTTCCCGAATTAGATCAATGGGCTGATTATTTTCAAAATAATCCTCAAGTAACAGCAGAAATCTATGGCCACGCAGACAGCGTCGGGCCTTCCGCCTATAACATGAATCTTTCTCAAAAACGGGCACAGGCGGTAGTTAATTATTTAACCGCCAAAGGCGTTAGCTCAGATCGGTTAACAGCGAAAGGTTTTGGTGAAAGTCAACCTGCAGCTCCAAACAGCACAAGTGAAGGACGGCAAAAGAACAGACGTGTTGAGTTAAAGCTATAATTCGACAATATCTTCTCGGCCATTGATCAATGGCCGAAAAGATATGCTGAGTCAACTGTTATTTCTTATTGTCCCGGTATAACCGTTCACCGGGGATAGCAAAAGCTCGTTTAACTCAAGACCTGTAAACGTCCAGCAGTGCTTCAGAGGTGCACAAGCATGCCGATGGGCGATAGTTGGCCTATGCTCGGCGGTATGATCGTGCGCATATGGGGTGCTGGCGAACGTTTCGCAATGTTCTGTTATAAGTAGCTTCGATAGTTCAAAGATTTTCTTGAACGTTTTCTTGATATAAACACAACCAGTATTCCTGAAAGAATCAGGCCGGTGAGCAAGCCCCAAAAAAACATCCCCCATCCACCAGAGGAATCTGCGACCTCTTCACGGCTTTCCGGAGGCAGAACAACTGAAGATTCCGGAGAAACCGCTACTTCCTTTTTCTCCACTTTTTCCTGAGTCACAACCGGCTTGTTTACTGCTAACACCTCTATTGGCTTCGGCGGTGCCAGGACAAAACCTTTTGCCAACAACTCCTTTGCCTTGGCATCACGGACTTTTCGGTCCTTGCTGCCCATAACAATGGCAATAATACGCACACCATCTCTTTTTGCAGTAGCTACTATGGAAAATCCTGCTGCCTGAAAATATCCCGTCTTGAAACCATCGCAGCCCTCTACCTGCGCCAATAAATGGTTGTGACTGCGTAAAATAAACTTTCCTTCCCGGAACGACCGTTCCCTGGTGCTCGTATATTCAAAAATTTCCGGCTTTTTGATAAGTTCACGGCTGAGCAATGCAAGATCATGGGCAGTGGTTTCGTCGGGCTTTTGTCCAACTGAAGGTGGAAGTCCATGTACTGAAGAGAATCTTGTATCCTTCATTCCCAATTCTGTAGCCCGTCGGTTCATCAGGGCAACAAACGCCTCTGTTGATCCTGCTACATGAACAGCCAGTGCAACAGCAGCATCGTTCGCCGACTGCACAGCCAGGGCATATAAAAGATCCTCAACCGTAAATTGTTCCTTTGGGTCAAGATAGACTTGTGAACCACCCATCCGTGCAGCTTCTTTAGTCACCTGCACCATTTCATCCAGCCTCAGCTTGCCTTGCTCAATAAGCTCCAGTATAACCAGCATGTCCATCATCTTCAAAACAGACGCGGGATATACCGTTGCCGCGGCATTGTCGTCGAACAGAACTTTACCTGACTCAGCATCGAGAACCAAGGCCGACATATAGGGATCCCTGGCTATGTTATCCACTTTCGCACGTGCACCCCATGCAGTTTGAGTGCAAAGGATGCAAAAAAACAATAACAGAGTAATGCACTTCATATATTTCCTTATTGGATGAATGGCTGATTTCTTTTTGATATTCTAGATATTTTTCCCAAGAGATGTGCCTGCCGAACGGAGATCCCGACAAGCCTGAATGATGCGATCCGCCATATTACGTTCGGCTTTTTTGCAGTATGATCGAGGATCATAAACTTTTTTATCGCCTACTTCCCCTTCAATTTTCAACATGCCGTCATAATTTTTCATGACATGATCAACTATCGGGCGGGAAAAAGCATATTGAGTATCTGTATCGATATTCATCTTCACGACACCATACTCGAGAGTCTCATGTATTTTTTCAAGCTCGGAACCGGAACCACCATGGAAAACCAGATCGAGCGAAGCATTATCTCCAAGTGCTTTGACAACTGCCGCCTGACCTTGCTGCAGAATAGCGGGCGTCAGTTTAACATTGCCCGGCTTATAGACCCCGTGCACGTTTCCAAAGGTAGCCGCCAGCAAAAATCGTCCCATTGAGCCGATTTCTTTGGCAGCCATTACCATATCTTCCGGAGTAGTATAGAGTTTATCGGCGGCAACGCCGGATGTATCATGACCATCTTCTTCACCACCTACAATGCCTGTTTCAATTTCCAGAATAAGCTCGTTTTCAACACAGAGCTGCATAAGGCGTTTTGATTCAGCGATGTTTTCACTCATCGGCAAGGCCGATCCATCGTACATATGAGAACTAAACAAATTCGGCAGCCCTGCCGCACGACGTTTTTGGGTCTCCTCAATAAGTGGCATCAAAAAACTTTCCACATACTGAGGATGACAATGATCCGTATGCAAGGCGACATTTATATCGTAATGTTCAGCCATAACATGAGTATATAAGGCCAGCGCTATGGCACCTTTGCTCATTGATCCGACCCCAATTCCCGATGCAAATTTTCCGCCACCGGTAGATACCTGAATGATACCATCGGAGTTGGCCTCTTTAAATGCCAACAGGGCCGCATTAATGGTTTCACTCGAAGTAATATTGATCGCGGGATACGCAA
>JBARUR010000372.1:0-16397 GCA_049645845.1 Desulforhopalus sp.
GGATCGAGAGTTGAAAGCTCTTCAAGCTTTCCTATCATTTCATTGAGATACGCATCCTGATTATTTCTAATTGTCCCCATAATGCCAAAGATAATTCCAAACAACAGCGGGTGGACCAGAAAGAACCATTGCAGCGGTGAACAAATGGCGGCTAAATATGGATCATCCACTCCTGATGCTTCAAGAAAATGAGCTTGAAGCAGAATGGTGGCCAGTGGAATCGGCACCCCCCATAAGATCCCGAACCAGATATAGATATTTCGTTTGGGATTATAACTAAAGGAGTGCCTGGCGGCCGTAAAAAACTCGTCGATCTGTTTAGGGAGGTTAACGGCCATTCCTGATTTTAGATTAAGATGAGAAGGATTATTTTAGACAGCTTATATATCATAGGAGCTACTAACCAACATTTCTCCTGCCAATTTACCCTCTTACCATAACCAGTGTATTGCAGCGAGTCACGCTGATTCTGTCATTTCGCACTTACCGATGCTGCTTCATCAAATACAACCGCTTCTGCCGCCATCCGTAGATGAATCCCCCGCAACCGGTGTTCATCCCGATCCCACCGAGTATTCCATATCCTTTCCCGGCAGAAATACAGGCATCAAACTTGCCAAGCAGTGAATGACTTTCCGACTGCAGCGTCTCGGCGGGTATGACGATTTCATCAAATTTATTGACCTCCTCCACTTCCTGACCGATAATACTGGCCGGAAAACGAAGAGTTAAGGCAACGCAGACCGGAAGTAAAGTTTCCACAGATCGCGTCATAGCCTTCCCTCCACTCTTTTTGTTTCTGTTTCCATTACCATTACCTTTTCTTACAGTTCATTGGAATGTCAGGCCGAATTGATGTTTTCCAGCACCGCAAAAATTCGACAGAGTTGTCCCTGCTTTAAAAGGCAGGTTGGCTAACGAAGGATGTAACCGAAATAATTAGTTGACATATGGTTGGTTTTCCCTCCCTTTCGAGCGGTATCTTGTATAACAATTTTCTATTTTTTAAAAAATTGACAGAAATTCCTAACTACAGTAAAAATGAAACAATATGATAGATTAGCTTACTATAACTGCATTTCAGATTACCCTGAAAATTGATTGCCGCCACATACGTTTCTACTCCCGCAACAGCAACATTCATTCATACAAGGAGGTAATTAAATGAGACCGGTACTTGTAATAACTTTTCTTCTCGTCCTCTCGTCAACTGCAGCCCTGGCCGCTAATCCTGTTGTCGAGGAAGCCCGAAATACCTTTGAGCCGATCCCTTTCGGCATGCCCGAATTACCTAACAATCCTGCCACCACCGATAAAATAGATTTGGGAAAAGCTCTGTTTTTTGATCCACGCCTCTCAAGAAGCGGCCTTATAAGCTGCAACACCTGTCACAATGTGGGTATGGGAGGTGATGATTTTCAGGAGACCTCTACAGGTCACGGCTGGCAAAGAGGTCCGCGCAACTCACCGACAGTGCTGAATGCAGTGTTCAACATCGCCCAGTTTTGGGATGGACGGGCCGAAGACCTGAAGGAACAGGCCAAAGGACCAGTTCAGGCCTCTGTAGAGATGAACAACACCCCTGAAGGCGTCCTCAGGACCCTCAACAGCATGCCCCATTATCAGGAAATGTTTGCTCTTGCTTTCCCCGGCCAGGAGGCCCCGGTCACTTTTGACAATATGGCCGCGGCTATTGAAGTGTTCGAGGCAACCCTAATAACTCCCGACAGCCGTTTTGATCGTCTGCTGCGGGGTGAGGAGAAGGCCCTTTCCGAGTTCGAGTTAAAAGGGTTAGAGGTTTTCATGGAAAAAGGCTGCGCCGAGTGTCACAACGGAATCAATATGGGTGGCCATGATTATTACGCCTTTGGCGTGATGGAGACACCGGCAAGTGACATTATCAGTGATGATAAAGGGCGTTTCGTGGTAACGAACCTCCAAGAAGATGAATATGTCTTTAAATCCCCTACACTCCGAAACATTGCGCTGACCCCGCCCTACTTTCACTCAGGCAAGGTCTGGCCTTTGCCCGAAGCTGTCAGAATCATGAGTTCTGCACAACTGGGAATACAACTTGATGAACAGGAAGTAGCAAGCATCACTGCCTTTTTACAAACTACAACCGGTATACAACCCTACATCGTCTATCCTATCCTACCGGCTTCTACTGACGCCACCCCGAGACCTGTCCTTGAATAGTGGTTGAACCGGACATTTTTTGCTGCTTTAGCTCCTGTGCTACTTTCCATTTATTTGACTTGGCACAGGAGTTACCTCCGCACTTGCTTACTGACATACCTACTTACCACGGTCTGGCGACGCACCCTCCTACTCCTTCAGGACGCCGAGCAGCGATTGGCGGAACTTTCCTTGGTTTTCTCGGCCGTCACCTCTGGGTTTATCGCAAAAGAATCTGGAAATGATGCGGTTTATTTATCTATTCAAGCAGAACCAGCCGGCAAATGCTGCTTCATGAATATTACCGCTTCAATAAGATTAACCAATCAGCTGCCCCCCTTACATAGGTATTATATATTTGACATAATCTACTAAAAGGTTGAATCTTACTCTCCAAAAGCTAACCGGGATCTTGGCTACTTTTACTTATTACGGAGAGCAAAAATGCGGTACCTCCATATTTCCAAAAACATTGACAGATACCTCGACAGGCTGCGCGCAAGAGGAAAACACGGTGTCTTGGCGGCATCACAATATCTGCAGATTATCGAATGCATCAGGCAGGCTCAATGGCGCAGTGATATGATTAACTGTAAAAGGACCAAGAACGGAGAATACAGACTCAAAAATTGTATTAAATATGATCTTGGCCACGGTTATCGACTTGTCACTGTGAAAGATGGCCACAACCTCTTTATTACTTTTGCCGGCAGTCACGATGAGACGGATAGATGGATTGAAACCCACCGATATGACAGCTTCTGCGAAGATGACTCGTTATATATTTCAGAAATGATTTCTGAGGATGAAACTATCACCGCGGGTGAGTCAGCGGAACCTCTCCCTTCAGGTTCTCGGTGTGAAGCCGGCGAATACGAAGAACAGTTGTTGGAAAAAATTGATGATGAAGTATTGAAAATGGTCTTCCCGGGATTATACCGCTAGCCGCTAGAAATCTGTAGAAATGGCAGGCTCCTCATATTCGCCGAGTGGTCGCCGGAAAGTGTATTTGGCCGGACTCACCACCAGGCTGTCCCAGGCCTCTCCAGTGTTGCCTCCAAGAGCAGAAAAAGGCAATGAAACCACAAAAACCACTGTTCCGGTGATCGTGGCAACCAAGCCAATCGGTCTCGCGGCGATAATATCGACAATCATCGCTTCGGGACTATTGTGCTTTTCGGCTGATACGGGCTGAATATTTTCAGCCAAAGCATAAAGCGGATATGTCAACAGTGAAATTACAAATATACATGTTACCAACACCTTACCATAACTGAACATTATCCCCTCCTTCCCATGAGTTTAACCTCAGAAACGCAATGAAAGGGCAAGAACTATTGGTGGGCAGGGACCGCAGCTTACAGCCAAAGGTTCTTTGCTCTGTCACTTCGTCCATCTCATGTTGAAGATAATGCTTTTACCATCCTCCGCCAAGTCAACAAACTTGAGAACGGACATTTTTTGATATCTGCTAACAGATTTCGCAACCGTTCACCGAAAATAGCAAAATGCTTGCCTAACCCGAGACCTGTAAACGTACACCATTGCTCCAGAGGTGCACAAGCAGAACGACGGGCTATAGTTGGCCTATGTACGACGGTCTGATCGTGCACATATGGGGTGCTGGTGAACGTTTACTTTTTTACCTGTAACTTTTTCCATATGTTGAATGAAACCATCCCATACTTTTGCATAGACCGACGGGTCTTCCTCCGGAGTATAAGTAAATACCAATGTATCGGGTTCTATCAAATCTTTCGGGTCGGAAGGAATGTCGGCAATCATATCACCATCGGTATCGGTAAAACGGGAGTCCATTGCCTGGACAGAGCCGCTTATCAGGATCAGGACACAGAACATTTGGCAAAACAAGACGCGGCTTAAGCGGCGCAGGGGATTTGGCGAAACAGGGATGCAAGACATGAACATTTCTCCTCATTTAGACTCTCTAAAGGTCCGGAGTAATTCCAGACCACATCACAGCAGTGGCTATGTTAGAGAGTGCTTGTGAAGATTATGTTAGGAAGGGGTTATTTTCTCATTGCCCTGTTGTATGATCAGGATTAATTAAAGAAAGATGGCGTCGTAAAAACTCTTCATCTGCGTCGTTGCTTCAAAACTTCTATCATTACGACGTACCCTAGTACGCCGAAATAATAGAAATTTTGCGCGCCTCGCATATGAAGTTTCATAGCCATTTAAGATTTTAGATTTACGAATTCATCAAAGAAGAGTTTTGGATAACGAGGCCCTCACCACCGATAATCTCCAGCTAACCCTTTTCACAAGGAGAAAAATCATCCCATGAAAGCCAATCGTTCAGTTTTATCCGTTCCAGGACATGTCCAAAAGATGCATCCAAAAGCCTCCGAAAGTTCGGCCGATGTCATCATGCTCGACCTGGAGGACAGCGTTCCACTGGAGGCCAAAGAGACAGCAAGAAGACAGGTCCTGGAATCCCTTCAAACCATTGATTGGGAAAAAAAGAAGGTAAGCCTTCGCATCAATAGTCTCGACACGCCGTTTGCTTACCGCGATCTAATGGAAGTAGTCGAAAAGGCTGGAGCAAAACTGCACACTATTGTCGTCCCGAAGGTCAATCATCCGGGAGATATCTATTTCGTTGACAGGATGCTTGACGGCATAGAACTGGCCTGTCAGCTGTCCGGCAAAATCGGCATCGAGGCTTCGATAGAAACTGCCGCGGGGTTAGCCGAGGTCAGGGCTATAGCTGGAGCCAGTCGTCGGCTGCAGACCCTGGTGTTCGGCATTGCCGACTATTCTGCTTCTGTCGGGGCTCGCCTGATTTCCATATCCGGACACGGAGAAAACGAGGCCGACATCTATCCAGGTCATCGCTGGCACTTTGCCCTCAGCCGAATGGTCATGGCCGCAAAGGCCAATGACCTTCTGGCAATTGATGCACCCTACGGCAATTTCAAAGACAACGATGGCCTCCAGCGATCGGCAGTCATGGCCGGAGCCCTCGGGTGTGACGGCAAATGGGCCATTCATCCGAACCAGCTTGAGGACATCAACCGGATCTTCTCACCGTCAACAGAAGACATAGATCGGGCAATCACCATACTTCAGGCAGCCCGGAAAGCTCAACAACAGTCACGCGGGGCTATCGCCGTGGAAGGACGGATGATTGATCAGGCCACGGTGCGTCTGGCGCAGCGTTTATATGACCAGGCATTTCAATTGGGATTGGTTGAAACGCCAAGGGAAACGGTATGAGCCGGATCTTACTTTAAAGGATAAGTCACCGTAATTGCTTCCATTTCACAGAAAGCAACACACAGACCACATGCAGTGCACTTATCAGCAGCAAACGACAATTTTTTACTCTTATCCTGTCGCCGCTCGACTTTTAGCGCTCCTGTCGGACACATACCTGTACAACGCGGACACAGAGTGCATGAATCAGTCAGGGAGATTGTGGGAACACACCGAGCCAAGATATTAGCGGCGGCTGGATTGTCTTTGGCGTTTATGGCTTTTCCAAGCAATAATGTTTTTCGAGGAACTCGACGGCCTTTCGCTTGAGATGCTGCTTGAGATGACATCTTTTGTTGAAGAGGCGTTCCGTATTGATTTTTAACAAGGGATACGGCATTGCTGCCCAAGTCGAATAGAAAAGATCTTCGGTCTTTCTTCGAGAAGTCAGGCAGTTGGGAACTTTCTGTTATGGCAATAAGGTTTGCAAATTCATCGGTGAGTATTCTTTGTGCATGGTCAAGCAGAGCCAGAAATTTCTCAAAAACCTGATGCCGAGAGCACCCATGGCAGGATGCAAGATTAAAGTAAACCGGACCACTTCCTTTTAAACCCACATAAAGCAGCGCTTCGATCGAAAGTGCGCCTACGCAGGGAACACAGAACTCTTTCGGAAAAGATTGCTTTTGCCGATGGCAGGTAAACAGGGTCTCTTCGAATGTATCGCACTCATCTAGAGCCTGGTACAAGTCAAAGTCGGGAAAGACTATCGCCTCTGCCGGACAAACAGCCGTACACCTTCCACAGCCGGTGCATTTTTGATTGTCTATATGTATTTCGCCTCTTCCATTCGCCTGACGGTGGGTAACTGCGTTCACCACACAGTTGTCAACACAAAGCGTGCAGTCAAAACTGCTTAATCGCCTGCGTAAGCATCGGCTTTCAACTACCTCCGCTACCGGAGCTAAATCGATCGTTTTTGAAAGGAGCGAAAATATACTCATTGGCGATCTTCACCATGTCAACATGGCTTAATTTGATGGTGCAATTTTATAGAGTTGTCGACAAAAAGAATAGTAACTATCCAGACAGCTTGCCAGAGATCTGTAATATTGCTGGGAAGCTCCGGCTAAGATAAGTTCGCAGAACTGCGGAATCCAGCCCATCATTTTCTCGAAAAAATCGGTTTGCAGTTTTCTGAGCCTGGCCGCTTCAGACTCAGCACCCTCAGCAAGAGCTGCTGCCTCTTTCGAGCACAGGTAGTACATAAATTCCAGCTCGATGGCAATATGATCAGCAGGTTCTTTCATTTCTAAAGCAAGCCCGGCATCCTGATAAAAGCGTTGAGTATCGATGGTTGAATCACCCATAATACGTCTGTGTTGTTCAAGATATACCGATCCATAAGGGGCGGCAATCAGTTCGAACGGACCGATAAATAAAGCAGCATAATCCATACTAAGGTGCTCCTGCTCCGTATCCTTTAAACTGATTTTCATGGTTTCGGCAGCGGCGGCAGCACCGGGAGACAGCGGTTTCAACAGCATAGCCAGATTACCGCAGAGGTTTTCTTCCTCAAACAGTTCTTTATCCGGCTCGTAGAAGCAGGCTGCCATGAGTTTAAAGCAATTACCGCGGTTCATAACTTCATCTGGGTTGTGCATAAAATTAATATCCATAAGCTAAATGATGATGCAGCACCGCCGTATAACCGGCGGTGCTGCAGATAAAACAGTAATTATCGAGCTGAATACTCGCGAATATAGTGTACGTTTGGCTTCGTACCTTCTTCCTCTTTCAATACAAAGCTCTTGTGCTTTGCCAGAAGTTTTGCAGGATCGCTTCCTGCGTCGTTGAGATCACCGAAAATTCGTGCCGATGAAGGGCACGCCTCAACACAGGCAGGCAGGAGATCATTTTTTACCCGATGCTCGCACAAGATACACTTTTCGACGATATTATCCCGCCGTACATTGTCATAATCGGGATGGGAATAATTCGTTTTATGGGGAGGCGTTGCATTGGCTAATGCTGCTTGCTCGGCACCCGAAGACGAACACCCTTTGATAAGCTCAGTCTTATCCGCGTAAAACGGATGAGTTGGTGCTCCTTCTTCATTATAGCTAATAACGCTGTACTCTCCGGAAGCCCCATCTTTCAAGACCTCATCCATACTGTACGGACAGGCATCCTGGCAGGCACGACAACCAATACAACGTTCATCATTGTGCATGGTGATACCATCGGCGGTCTTGAACATCGCCTTGGGTTCAACCGGACAGGCCTCTACACAGGGTGCATCACTGCAGTGGTTACAGAGCACTGGAAGGGTCCGGAACTTTGTACTCGGAAAGGTTCCAGTTGTCTCGTGAACAAAGTCTGCCCAGTTAAAGGTCTGTCCGTCCCGTCTTAACGCTGTATTATTTTCAGTTTTGCAGGCGAGTGCACAGGCACCGCAGCCAACACATTTCCTCAAGTCGATTATCATTCCATATTGTTTCATAGTTCAGTCCTCCTTCCCTAAATCTTCTCTATACGAATTGCAGCATGGCCGCCATTTCGTGCATTTGAGCCGGAGAGACGTTCCAGTTCCCATGGAATGATGGTGTTGTTATTTACGCCCCTGGTTGCACTCCCTGCAAAATCATCGGTTGCGGTGCGACCGTATGCCCAATGTCCCTGGCCATAGGACTTGCTTGCAGTACCGGGCCGCACTCCCTCCCAGACACTGACAAAGCATTCACCGCTGCCTCCCATGGAGGTGATTCTGACCTTATCACCACTTTTAAGACCATATTTTGCTGCATCGACAGGATTGATACGCACAGTGTCCTGGCCACCGATATCGCCTGGATCAACATGCTTGAACTCATAGTACCACGGACTGTTCTGGCTTCTGCCCTCGCGGTTCAGACGGGACTTATAGTCGATAAACAGGAGCGGAAAATCTTTCTCGCTGCCATGTCGAAAGGATGGCTCATGGTGCGGCACAAACGCCAGTTCACCACGGGCGGTGTAATTGATTTTGGACATAACGGTGTCCACATCGACCTTATGCTTTTCGGCATGGCCGGTCAGGGCTTTTTTCAGGGTTTCGCTGTAAAACTCGAACTTCTTGGTCTCTGTTGCGAAATTGCCGCCCCAGTGCGATTTATATTTATAGGCTTCCGAGTTCCACATGCCTTTTTTGAGCATGTCATCCCAGCCATTGATTTTGTCGCCATGGGTGTCTTTTTTGCCATCCCACAATGGTTTGGTGTAATACTTCAGGGCATAGACGGTAAATTCTTTGGAATCCTTCGGTTTTGCTCCGGTTTCCGGATCTGAATACATCTCAACCAGGCAGTCGTAAAGGTTGGGGAAACCGCGTTCTTTGAACTTTTCGGCCAGCATAAACGGAAATTCGGATTCATCCTGAATAACATCCCAGACCGGTTCCACAACAGGTTGCAGTAGGCTGCAGGTTGCATAGCGATTGGCTTTTGTCTTGATAAAGCCGTAACGCTCATATTTATTCACCGCACAGGGCAGGACAATATCGGCAAACATGGTGAATTCAGAGGCGTTGGTTGTCAGGTGAACGGTAAACGGGACCGATGACAAAGCTTTTTCCCAGCGCTCGGTGCCATTAGAAGAAAAAACAAAGTTGTTCATGTACCCGACAACTACCTTGATTTCATAGGGGTCTTTGTTCAATATGCCGTTTGGTGCATTATTGGTCGAAACACCACCGCCGGATTTTCCCTTGGCAACAACAGGAAGTTCCAGTCGCCCCCGCTGATCTATTTTTTCCATCTTGGAGTGCTTCTTGGCCAGCTCGTCCTGATGCTTTTTCAGAATGTCTTTATCAAGTTTATTGACCGGGATTTTCGCTGTCTGCAGAGAGCCGCCGACATTGTCCACACTGCCGACCAGTCCGGCCAATGCATGAACCGCCATTGCAGAATAAGCCCCGCGAGCCTGCATTGCCGCACCAGGCCCCATCCAGACGGCGACATGAGGTGCTGCTTCCACCATGCCCCGTGCAACACGGATAATCTGCTCAGCCGGTACACCACTCACCTCTGCTGCTTTGGCCGGTGTCATATCTTTTACGGTAATATTCCACCATTTCACCAAACCGTAGGTTTCCTTCTCGACGAAATCTGCTTCATTTACGGTTTGGCCGGCTTTGAAACGATTGATACGATCGGTGAAATCACCAACAAATTCCCTGTTCCAGCCGCCATCAGTTAAAATAACATGGGCAATTCCCAAAGCGAGGGCGCCATCGGTACCGGGAATGAGCGGCAGCCATTCATTTGCCTTGGCTGCACTGGTCGTAAGGCGGGGATCGACTGCCGCTACCGTTGCGCGGTCAAGAGCATCGCCCAGCCTCTTTATTGTCGCCGGAACCATGCGGTTACTGGCGACGGGATCACAGCCCCAGATAAGAATATACTTAGAGTTGGAGATATCGTAGTCGCGATAACCCCACAACCCTTCGGTATAGTAGGAACCAAATTTTTCAGCTTCGGCACAGGTCGAGCTATGGGAGATATTGTTGGGAGAACCAAAAACTTTCGGCAACACATCATAAATGATGTCCCGCATATAGGTGTATCTGCCCCGCATAAGACAAAATTTTTCCGGCTCTGCATCGTTGCGCAATTCCATCATCTTATCTGCGATGGTATTGAAAGCCTCATCCCAGCTGATAGGGACAAACATCGGATCAACGCCGCGCCCTTTTTTAGGATTGGTACGCTTCATCGGGACTTTGAGCCGATCAGGATCATACAGCTGCTGCAATGAGAGGTGACCTCTTGGACAGACTTTACCGTCATTTTGTTTTGAGTATCTGTTCCCTCTTACTTTTACTGCACGACCATCCTGCACGAATACTTCAGCAGGACACCAGGTAGTACACCCCTGACAGGTGGTTGGCTTCCATTCACCGGGGCCTTCACCTATTTTCTTATCGCCCTTTGGATTGGCGGCAAGGGCATTCATTCCTGGATCGGACTGGGCACAACCTCCTATAGCTGCAGTTGCTCCTGCAATGGCTGACAGCTTAAGAAAGTCCCTCCTTTTAATTCTCATAGTAACCTCCGTGTACCTTGTTGATGTTGTTTCTGGATACTTCTATCTACCACATCGTACTAGCACTAATCGTGCCATGGGTAATGAACAGGATATCTGTTACTCAATCGAAACACTTTTTGCAGGAGAAGAAATTTTATGGTGGGTTTTCAGGAGGTTATACTGTAAAGGCGTCCTGCGGATAGCTACACTTCGGTAATATATGAATACAAACCTCTAAATTCCGATACTTATATAATAAAAGTAGCATCTTCAAAATAAAATGTGTTACGAAAACTAAACAGCAGGAGCCGTTCTCAGTTTAGCATCAAATCCATATTTTTAATTTTTTCCCAAAGGGTTTTTCTGCTGACACCCAAGACAGCTGAAGCTTTTGACCGGTTCCCGTTAGTCAGCCTGAGAATCTGGGCGATGTGATTTTTTTCAGCCTCGGCTGTAACCTCCTGAAGGGTCAACAGTGGAGTCTTTGGGTTGCGTGTTCCGGCAATGTGGCTGGGAAGATCCGTCCGCTTAATGGTCGTTTCATTGGCCAGGGCTATACAGCGCTCAATGACATTTAAAAGTTCCCGAACATTGCCGGGAAAAGAATAATTCATCAGGACCTGGATCGCTTCCGCATCAAAAGAAACATCGGTTCCCATCTGATCATTGAATTTTCGGGCAAAGGCATCGATCAGCAGGGGGATGTCCTCTTTTCTTTTACGAAGAGGGGGCATGACAACAGGGATGACATTTAACCGGTAATAGAGATCTTCGCGAAACAAGCCCTTTTCAATTTCCTTTTCAAGGTCCTTGTTGGTTGCAGCCATTATTCGAACATCTACGGATGACGATTGAGTGGCTCCAAGGCGCTCAAAGGTACGCTCTTCCAGAACACGCAGGATTTTGGTCTGGGTCAGCAGAGGCAGGTCTCCTATCTCATCAAGGAATATAGTGCCTCCATCCGCAAGATCGAACCTGCCCGGCTTACGGGCTGCTGCTCCGGTAAAGGCACCTTTCTCATAGCCGAACAGTTCGCTTTCGATAAGTTCCTCGGGAAGCGCTGCACAGTTCACTCGAATGATAGGTTTTTTCTGCCTGCTGCTTTGATAATGGATAGTCGACGCTATCAGCTCCTTGCCTGTTCCCGATTCTCCGAGAATAAGAACTGTTGAATCGGTTCTGCTGACCTTATCGAGCAAGCCGAAAATTGACCGCATAGCCTTACTTTCGCCTATTATGTTGGGGGCACTGTAATAGCTGCTCAACTCCTTTTTCAGGCGAATGTTTTCGCTGGTGAGCGACTGTAATTCAAGGGCCTTGCCGACCGTGAGCAGCATCTCGTCCAGATCAAATGGCTTGGTCATATAATCAAAAGCTCCAATCCGCATTGCCTCGACGGCGTCTTTAATAGTGCCAAAAGCGGTCATAATTATAACCGGCGTCGAAGGTGCCTCGAAAAGGCATTTGCGCAGGATTTCGATGCCGCTGACCTCAGGCAGACGGATATCGGTTATGACGAGGGAAAATTCCGCTTCTTCCAGTGCTGCAATCGCTTTACCGCCATCCTCAACAGGGAAAACAGTATATCCTTCGGCCTTCAGTGCATCCGTCAAAGAAATTCGGACTATTTTTTCATCTTCCACAACCAGAATAGAATGTTTCATGCGCCCTCCGGAATCACAAAAGATATTGTTGTGCCGATATTTTCGCGACTGCTCACGGAAATATGCCCTTTATATTTTTTTACCAGTTCATAGGTCATCCACATACCGAGGCCGGTCCCTTCCCCTGGTTCCTTGGTTGAATAAAAGAGGTCGAAAACATCAGCTACCTTATCTTCCGGTATACCAATTCCGGTATCTTTTATATGTATTTCAACCTGCTGTTTTGACCGTTCTGCATTAACCTGCAGCTCACCGCCACCGTCCATCGCCTGGATTGCATTGATCATTGTATTCATGAAAACTTCTTCAAGATCGTGGGGCGCAATGGGAACTAAAAGACCCGGCTCAATATTTTGAGTAAAAGAAATGTCCTGTTTTTTGAGGCGGTAATCGAGAAACTTCAAAACTCCGGCAAGAACAACAGCCACATCCGACTTTTTCTCCTCTCCCTGCCGCTTGCCGACAGTGTACAGTAACTGGCCTACTGTTTCCCTGATACTTTGCAATCCTTCTTCGACAAGGGCGAGATAGTCTTTTCGAAACTCAGGATCATCACCTTGTCTGCGCAACATGCTCACACAATTAAACAATCCGCCCAATGGATTATTGATGCGGTGGGCAATGCTTGACGACAATACCCCGAGAGTCGCCAGCTTTTCAGATTGCAGGAGTTTTTCATGAGCAAGTTTCATTTCTTCATTTGCCGTACGTATTCTTCGAACCATCTCGTTATAGCTTTCTGCCAGGCGAGCAAGTTCATCGTTGCCGGAAACAGGAACAGCTTTTTCACCCATTTCAACTTCTACTTCCCCCATTGCTTCAGAGAGATCTATTATAGGCTTGATAAACCGCCTGCTGAGCAGATAGATAAGGGTAAACAGAAAGATAAGAGCCAGACTGGAAAGGGAGATGATCTGAAGAACCATCGCCCACATTTCCTGCTCCATTTCCTGAAGTGACAGTGAGAAGTTCAACAGCCCCCAGTGCTTTCCTTCAATCGACAAAGGGGAAACGAATTCAAGGGAGTCGGGAACTGGTCCGTCACCGGCGATTTTTCTCACCTTAACTGCATCAACATTTTGGGCATCCTGAATAAAAATGCTGTCATATGTTTTGCCGAATTCTTTAAAATCACTGTGCGAAATGACCCGCAGTGCATTATCCAGTACTGCAACAAAGTTAAGAGCTATATCGCTCCGCTGGTGTAGATCCCGCATATAGTTGTCAATCAGCCCTCCTTCTTCCACCAGGCCAAGCTTCTCATAAATAAGTTCATTGATGATAAGAGCGCTGACAGTCTGGGCAAGAATACGTCCCTGTTTTTCAGTAGCATAATATAAGGCCGACCGGGTTTTGGCCGCTGTCACCAGACCTATAACAGAAGTAATGCCGAAAACCGCCAGGAATGTGACCAGTATGAATTTTGTCTGGAGGGAAAATCGCATTATTGTCACTTAAAAAGAGATGTCTGGATGGCAGTCGATTCCACAGGACTTCGGTACCTCATTTATCATGTTGCGGATTTCGAAATAATCGGCGTCCGATGCAACCACAAAACCTCCCTGTAGATCAGGATCGAGCTTCTGCAGGATTCTTTTTCCTTTTTCATCAGTGGCCATATCAAGCAAGGCCTTCTGAATCTTCTGCATTACCAGATAGGGTGTTTTGGGTGAAACGACTACTGGCCCGGTCGGGATCGGATCGGAGGTAGCGATAATCTTCAGGCCATGCACACTGTACCGTTCGGCAGTTGACAGCCGAATGGCACCGGCATCGAATTCCTTGCTGATAACTTTTTTGGCGACGGTATCATGGTAATTGTAGTGCCGGTAAGCGCTGAGATTGTCGAGATGAATATCCGACCAGGCGAGCATGTACCTGGGGATAAGATTTCCGGACGTCGACCACAGTGCAGCAAAGGCAAAACGTTTATCAGCCAGCTGGCTTATATTATCGATGCCGCCATCCCCGGCCGTGACGATGACGCTGCGAAAAAATGCCTCTCCTTTTGCAGTTTTGCTTTTGGCGATGGGCACAACAGCAAAACGTTTATATGCATCCAAATACGTGAGCGGTCCAAGCAGGGCAAAGGAAATCTCGCCCTTTCCGAGACTGTTGACAACTCCCTGATAATTTTTTTCGAGGTGAAGCTCCGTTTTAATTCCAGTTGACTCGGTAAGGTAATCCATCAACGGCTGATATCGCTCATAGGCTAGAATCGGATTGTCCCTTGGCAGAACGCCGAAAGAAATGACTTCACTGCCCACTTCTCTTTGGTCTGGAAGGTTGGCCGCAAAATCGAGTGCTGCTGCATTATTTGATATAAAAGCGCGCATGGCCCTGATCGAATCATAGTTGGAATCAGCTATTTCAACGAATTTTTCAATGCGCATATGCGCCAATATCTCTTTACCTTCGGGATCATTGTGCATCTGCAGAAAAACGGAACGTAATGATTGTTTTAAATGAAGAGGCAGATCCGGAGGAACGACTACCGGTGGAATACCGAACTGAGGCGAATGGTGAATAACCTTTGTCTGTTCGATATATGGGGAATTTGTCGCAACCATGAAGTCATACACTATCGAATCGACAGCTGCCCCTTCCACCCTTTTTTTAGCAACGAGTTCAACAGATTTATTATGACTGTAACTATAGAGATGCGATTGAAAGAAGCTTTCCGGCGTGTGATCCCGCTTGGCCAGCAGATAGGTCGGATAGAGTTTGCCGCTGTTTGATTTTGGATCGACAAAACCAAAACTGCGCCCCTGAAGCTGTTCAAATGATTCAATATCACTGTCCTTGTGGACGATGATGTTCGATTGATAGAAGATTTTACCGTTGACTTGAGGCGCAACCAGCAATTCAGCCCCGTATTTCTCATTATTTAAGACATAGGGTGATGAGCAGATAAAAGCGAAATCAACGTCTCTTGCCTCCAGCATTACATCAATTTCATCATAGGTTGTCCGGTGAACCATCTCAGCCGGCATACCTATTTTTCTGCCAACATAATCAACAACCTGATAATAATATTTTACAGCGCTGACAGGCGTAATCATGCTGGCAACACCGGCGCGCAGCAAGGTCTTTGGGTTTTCCGCCGGAGCTGCCGCTGGAAAAGCCAGGAGAAGTAAACACAATAAAATGGATAGGTAGTTCATTTGTCCTCACAGTGTTGATAAGGGAATAACAGACAGCAAAATGCAAATTTCAATCCAGCACTGCTAATGGCCCTATTATACACGATTGAAGGTCTTCGGTACATAAAGGATGTTTCGAAAAGGTAACACTTTTACCTGATATCTTTATCCTCTGGGATGGACAACAAAATCATTGCCTCCGGATGCAGCTATGAGGTAAACATGACATCATGAACATACAAACTGTCATCACTTCATCTTCCCTGGTTCTTACGGAGTGCGCCATCTCAGAAAGGCTTCGCCGCGCGGGCGATGTAGAACTCCATCCGACACTCTTTAATACTCCGCTTATTTACCATGAAAAAGGGCGGGAAAAGTTAGCGGCAATCTATCATCAATATAGAGAAATTGCCGCCCGGGCTGCCCTGCCTATACTTCTCTGCGCCCCCACATGGAGAGTGGATAAGGTGCGGCTTGCCGAGGCGGGATTTGACCAGTCGCTGCTCTTTGGTGCCGTCAGCTTTATGCGCGACCTGCAACAACGCTGGCAAACTCCAAACTCCGAAATTTTCATTGGCGGCCTGATCGGACCCAAAAACGACTGCTATAGTCCCAGGCAAGCTCTTAGTGCCGATGCAGCCTATGACTTTCATCAGTGGCAGATCGAACGACTTGCCCTGGCGGGAGTGGACTGCATCGTCGCTCAGACGATCCCTGCCGTTTCCGAAGGATTGGGAATGGCGCGAGCTCTGGAAAAATCCGGCATACCTGCAATCATCAGTTTTGTCATTGATCGTAAAGCCAGGGTGTTGGATAATACACCACTTCCGGAAGCCATCACCATCATTGACAATAGTCTTGCCACTGCACCACTCGGTTATATGGTCAACTGCGTGTATCCCACTTTTATCTGCGCTGAAAAGCAATCCGCCACATTATTTAAACGCCTCATCGGTATCCAGGCCAACAGCTCATCGCTTGATCATTCACAACTGGACGGCTCCTCAGTTCTCCATCAGGATGACCTGCAGCACTGGGGCGAGAATATGCTGCGGCTTAATTCTGAGTTTGGTGTCAGGATTCTGGGAGGCTGCTGTGGAACCGATGACACTTATTTGCAGTATTTGGT
>JBARUR010000373.1:0-7335 GCA_049645845.1 Desulforhopalus sp.
CTCATAAGGGAGCCAAACCTTATCAGCAGGTGGACAGGCGGAGACAGGACTAAGGCGGCATGTATTTCTTGCAACAAATGTTTCTCAACTCTCTCCATGAATGAAGCCTTGCACTGTGCCGTTGAAAAAAAGAGAAACAATGAACTAATAGAGGAGGCACTATGAGTCTTTTAGGCGCTACAAAAGGTACAGAACTGGAACCACAGGTTGAACAACTTTTAAATCTTGAAAAAGACGGTTCGGCATTGTATCTGGCGCTTGCGTACGTTGCCAGGCAACAAGGCCTTTCAAAACTTGCCGAGGGATTAGAGCACATTGCCGCCGACGAAGCAAGGCATGCGGGTCTTTATGCAATTATGAACGGGAAAGTGACAGAAGATCTTCTGCCGATCCTGACAAACATTGCCGAACAGGAGTCAAAAGCGGAAAGCGTTTTAGCACCAATAGTTGAAAGATGCCGGGAACTCGAACTTCGTGAGGTTGCTGAAGAGATAGATAAAGCAGCCAAGGAAGAGGTGCGTCATGGGAAAATGATCCATGGTCTCATAGAAAAATACCTGTAAATATTTTCTGATATTCGATTGGCCCAAGGAGCATGTAACCAATGGCAGTCGCAATCGGGTTTGCCCTCAACTCATATCAGCCGCATTCTATCTTTCACGGCCAATTTGAGTTGAGGCTTATAGCTAGGCTAAGTTTCCAGTGCATTTGCTGCATTTTGCTCTGCATCGCTGGAAATCTCAACGTCGCATGCATGATACAGCAGCAGGTTTCTTGATAACGCAGACACCACCGAAACTTTATATAACTCATAGGAGGGGATTTTGAACAGCGTCATTAATCTATTGAACTCACATCGATCAATTCGGAAATATTCAGATCGTCCGGTTAGCCAAGAGTTGGTTGAAACTCTCATTGGAGCAGGCCAGAGTGCCGCAACCTCCAGCTTCATTCAGGCTTGTACCATTATTCAAATAGGCCACCCGGAAACCAGAAGAAAGCTTTGTGAATATGCAGCGGGACAAGTCTATGTTGCCAAGGCTCCGGTTTTTCTAGTTTTTTGTGCGGATATGCAACGACACCGTCTGGCTTGCGACATGCACGATTCTTCTATGTTGTCTGGATATACGGAGCAATTTCTTACTGCATCTATAGATTGTGCCCTTTTTGCCCAGAATATGCTTGTCGCCGCAGAATCCGTCGGACTTGGCGGCTGCTATATCGGTGCCATAAGGAATCGCATTGCAGAAGTTGATAGACTTCTTGGACTGCCGGAACTTGTTTACCCTGTGTTTGGGCTCTGCCTTGGTTATCCTGCACAAGATCCGGAGCCCAAGCCAAGACTTCCTCTGCCGGTAGTACTCAAACAAGAGCAATATGACGACACTTCCGACACCACGTTCATCAAGAACTATGATAAATCTGTCCGCGAATATTATAGAACCAGAACCGGCGGCACAAAAGATAGCTCCTGGAGTGAGCAGATTTCAGAAATGCTGGAAAAAGAATCGCGCCCCCATATGCTTGGCTACCTTAACTCCAAAGGCTTCCTGTTACAGTAGCAAAAAAGAGGTGCTCCGAATTTCATCCCCCATAACCATAAATATTCTGCAGAATACTGTCTAAAACATTTGAAAACTTTGCGACAGAACCCTCTAGATAACTTCCATGCTGATACTTTCTCTTGAAAAAGGCCTGGATGTCTTGATGAAAGATTTTTTCGAAGAAGAAAATGCCTCCATCTCCAAGCTAATGGAGCGCATGATTGCTAACGCCAAGGAGGCGTTGTATGAATAACGGTGTCCGCCCCCCCCTTAGCACCGCAGCAGCCTCGCTGGTTCTTTTCGTGGTTGCATGCGTACAGTTCATCACTCCGCTTATGGCCTCATCCGTGAGTATAGCCCTACCGGTAATCGGCAAGGAGTTCGAGGCAAGCGCCACGCAACTTGGTTTGATTCAAGTAGCCTATATCTTCGGCCTCGCGGTACTGATGCTCCCCCTTGGCAGGTTTGCGGATATCCATGGCAGAAAATTGATCTTCAACCTTGGCATCGTGATGGCTATTTTCTCCACCCTGGCCATCGGCTTTGTCGAAAGTATCGAAACGTTGATTTTCTTTCGCTTTTTGCAGGGCGTTGCGGCAGCGATGATCAACTCAACCAGCCTCGCCATTCTCGTCGCTGTCTTCCCACCAGAGCGCAGGGGCAGAGCGCTTGGCATTGTTGCAGGCCTTGCCTATTTCGGCCTAGCAGCTGGGCCCTCTCTGGCTGGATCTGTCACGACCCAGCTTGGCTGGCGCTGGATCTTCTACCTGATGGTCCCCTTGCAGATAATCGTGTTGATTTTAACCCTGCTCAAACTGAAAGGCGAATGGGCGGATGCCCGGGGAGAGAAATTTGGCTGGAGCGGCAGTGCGGCATACATCGTCTCCCTGTCATTGGTCATCTTTGGTGCAACCCAGATAAATAGCCTGAGTTATGCGTGGATTATAGGTGTCATCGGACTGTGTGGGCTTGGTCTCTTTTTGAAAACCGAGGTAAACAGTAAAAATGCGCTACTCGATGTGCGGCTTCTCATAGAGAACAAGACATTCACTCTCACCAATATTGCAACATTAGTCAATTACGGCGCTTCATTTGGTGTAATGTTCCTCTTTATCCTTTACCTGCAGTATGTGAAAGGACTCAGCGCCCAGCAAGCCGGATTCGTCATGATGATCACTCCCTGCCTGCAGGCAATTTTTTCGCCCATTGCCGGGCGCTGGGCAGATGTTTATTCACCGCGGAATGTCTCCACTATAGGCATGACAATCTGCGCTGTCGGGCTGTTCGGAGCAATGATGATGCGTGAGGCCACTTCTTTTATCACCATCATACCCATCATGGCGTTGTTAGGCGTTGGTTTCGGTATATTTGCCTCGCCTAACCTGAAAGTAGTTATGGGCTGCGTTGGACCGCGTCATTACGGTACTGCAGCAAGCATCACCGGCACCATGCGCACCGGAGGCATCCTGACCGGTATGGTCATCAACACTGCTGTGATCTCTTTGTTTATGGGGAATGCGCCTATTACCGGAGACAATTATCTTGAATACCTCAAAAGTATGCACGCTGGCATGACGATCTTTGCTCTGATGAGCGTGGTGGGGATTGGGCTCTCTTTGTTCAGGGAGGCCTAGCGGCAGGGCCATGTGAAATCTGGCTCTGATGCAAAAACTCAACTAGTCCATCAGTAACATCCGGTTAGAAATGACATGCAAATTTCTAACCGGATGTTACTGAAAAAAACCAGAACTTTTTTAAATGAATGGGTCAAGGAAATGGCCTCAGCTTATGACCGGAAATTTGGATCAAACTAGCCCAAACGGAGTGGCTGCTGAGACAATTAAAAGCCGGTGGCTGGCCAGTAAATAAAGGGATTCATCATTTCATACAAGCTGATGTTTTTTGCTAATTTTATTGATTGTGTCTTTGGACATCCCAAACTGTTTGGCAATTTTTCGATACGACAAGCCCTGTTTTAATAGCGGGAGAGCCGAATTCCTTCGGAATACTCACCTTTCCTTCATTTTTAATAGGGTCAGATTTTGGTCTTCCAAGAACTTTTCCCTTTAGTTTGGCCTGTTTTAGCCCAGATTTGATACGAAATGAATGGATTAGCAACCACTCTTTAGCCATAACTGCCAGTACAGGGGGTCTAAGCCCAGTTGCGGCCGGGAAAGGTCGTGTAATCTAGCGGGTGAGACTCCCGCCCTGGAAGGCAGGCCAGCCACCAGATAGCAAGTCTTTGGAGTTTGGATGGTAACATTCAGATTTATGCGTAGGACAGCAAGCAGTTAGGCCGTAATCCGTAAGGGTGAAGGGACTGAGCCTCGAAATAACCGTAAAGGGATGGATGACACTCTTGGGCTAGTGGAAAGCTATATGAGCATATCCGTTAATGGCAAGGAGATGGTTGCTCCCCGGGGTCTGAGAGCATGGCATGGCTGACATTGTGATTACACGGAAACCCGGGAGACCCTACGTTTCTTTCGGAGTATTGAGAGTATGCCGGACAACCGAAGAGGGAGGATGGCAAATAGGGCGTAGGGAGTCGGATAACCTAATAGTATCTGTGAAGGCGGGTAATGCCGCTGGAGAGAAGGAGGTTAGACCCTGAGTTCCCGGAATTGTGTAACGATGAAAATACAGTAACTCTATAATAATGTGTGGAATAGTACAATTTCCCTAGCTCAAAACATCGTTACAATATATAATATTGTAACGAGATAAAGGGGGATTTTATATGCCAGCCATTGTATATCAAACGAATAAGAAGACTGGAGTTACCTATGCATACGAGTCGATCTCATTCTGGGATAAGGATAAGCAACATTCCCGGGCAAAACGCAAGTGCATCGGGCGGGTAGATCCAGAAACACAGAAGATTGTGCCGACGCGGAAAAGAAGGGCATCGGAAGTAGGGGCAAAAGCCAAACCGGGACCAGTGCCAATTACCCGGCAGGCTCGCAGCTTTTACGGGGCAACCTATGTTTTCGATCACCTCGGGGAGGAAATCGGAGTGACAGAGGACCTGAAGACCTGCTTTCCCGATACGTACCGGCAGATTTTATCCATCGCCTACTACCTCATCCTGGAGGACAGGAACCCCCTGAGCCGGTTTCCCCGCTGGGCGGCAGTCCATCGGCATCCTTATGGGAGCGATATTCCTTCCCAAAGGAGCAGCGAACTCTTTGCTTCTATCGGCGAGGAAGCCATACAGCGCTTCTTTAAGCTTCAGGGAAAACGCAGGGTGGATCGGGAATACCTGGCATATGACAGTACCTCCATATCCAGTTATTCAAAATGCCTCAGACAGGTTCGCTATGGCAAAAACAAAGACCATGAACATCTGGCACAGATCAATTTGACTCTGCTCTTCGGACAAAAATCCCGACTGCCATTTTATTACCGAAAGCTGGCGGGGAATATTCCCGACGTAAAAACCCTGAGGAAACTGCTGGCCGACATGAACACGCTTGGTTATGAGAAGATCAAGGTAGTCCTGGACCGGGGCTTCTTCAGTGCGGCCAACATCAACGACCTGTACAAGAATCATATGAAGTTCCTGATAGCTGCCAAGCTGTCGCTGAAACTTCTAAAGACACATCTCGATACCGCGCGTGAGCCGATGCGCAGCTGGACTCATTACAGTCAGGCCTACCAGCTCTACACGTATTCTCTGCCGATAACCTGGAACTATGTCCAGGATCGTCCGTATAAAGGTGATACAATCACGGCAGATCGCCGGATGTGTCTTCATCTGTATTATTCACCGGATCGGGCCCTAGAGGATGAGATAGCTTTCAATAATCGGATGGCTGTGTGGCAAGAGGAATTGGAAAGTGGACAGCGCCATCCTGATCATGAGAAGCACTATGCCAAATATTTTGCAGTGAAAAGTACGCCGGTCCGAGGCATGAAGGTTGTTGCCAATGAAGAGGTGCTGGCCGAGGCGAAACTCAATTACGGATATTTTGCCCTGTTGAGCAATGAGATCAAGGACGTAGTGGAGGCGCTGGAGATCTATCGGAATAAGGACCTGGTGGAAAAGGCCTTTGATAACCTGAAAGAAAGGCTGAATCTACGCCGGATGGCCGTCTCATCGGAACAAAGCCTGGATGGTAAGCTCTTTGTGCAATTCATTGCCCTGATTTTTTTATCTTCTATCACCAAGAGAATGCAGGAAAACAATCTGTTCAAGAACTACACGATGCAGGAAGTGTTGGATGAGCTCGACATCATTGAATGCTTTGAAGTGCCGAGACAACAGTTACAGGTCGGTGAAACCACGAAACGGCAGATGGACCTCTACACCAAATTGGGTGTCACGCCGCCTGCATCGTTACAATAGCGCGGGAATTTAGGTTACACATGGTAGCGCGTTGTGAGGACACATCGGCCGTTCGCAGAAACGTAAATCCTTTACATCGAAAGATGGCTGAAGGCTCCATTCCAGAAAGAAGATGGTACGTTGATGGAGAGACCAAAAGGCACACCTCAGGGCGCTTTATGCAAAGAAAGTAATTATGCAAAGTAATCCCAAAAAACCTCATAATTCAAGGGCTTCTTGCTGATTTACTTAGCATAATCTCCGTTAACGATAACTCAGTAAAGCTCAAAAATCAGTAAAGGTGAATTCTTTATGCAAAAGAAGCCACGGAATGAACTATTACAAGAATTGGATAGTAAAACTACCGAAATTTACGCAAAAGCCTGATTCCGAATTGAAACTTCTGGCTATCGAAAATGCCTATCCAGATCTGGTGGACAGTAATCTTTCTGATTGTAACAAGGATGCTGCATTGATTGACTGGCTTTCAAGTCTGAAGTAGTCGTGATATTATGCAAAGTAAATTCAGTGAAAGTGTTGGAAATCTGATAGCATAGAGAATTACTTTGCATAATCGTCAACTTTGCATAAGGAGGGGTAATCTCACCTCTACTCAGTAACATCTATCTCAATGAGGTTGATTACAGATAAGATGCTAGAGCGAGCTAAAGAGGTAACCCGACAAGGCAGATTCACCTATATTGAATATGCCCGTTTCGCTGATGGTCGTGTGTCACGAAGGCACACTAAGGTGTGTGATGTTGCACACCCTGTGTAGCCATGCTGCACAAGAGATGAGGGTAGGCCCCTCGGAACCGGCTTACAGGAGCAGGTTTCAAACCACCTCAAGCTGCTGTGGTAAAGAGCCATGGTGGTGAGCGTTGAGGAAAAGGTCCCGCATGACGGGATCAGGTAAGGCTCATGGAGACGAACGTGAGTGAACCGCTGATGATGTGTCGAAAGCGTAGGGATGGCGTCAAAACCGGGGTCTGGTCGTTGCTCCGGGATAAGTTTGGGAGTTACCTGTTTACTGCCCATTCGGCGTCCGGCATTAAGGCGGCGTGAACTAGAGCCAGGCTTTTGTGTGGAACGTGGGAAGCTGTCGTTCCGATGTGAAGGGAGAAATTCAAGTGGAAGCCCCACAAGAATGAGAGTACCGATGCGGAACACAGTGACGGACCGCCCCGTAGTAGTGATGAAGGCCCTGTAATGGGGCTGGAGCAAAGGGGGCGGGTTATCCTGCCTAATGTAATGACCAACCAGAAATGGGAGGAGTCTTTGGAAAAGGCAAAGTCGTACCAAATTTCTAAACAAGTTATAGTGGAGGCATGGAAACATGTAAAGGCGAATAAAGGCGCTGCAGGTGTCGATGCTGAGACGATTGAAGATTTTGAAGAGAATCTTAAGGATAACCTTTACAAGGTCTGGAATCGTCTGTCGTCCGGAAGCTATTTCCCACCACCA
>JBARUR010000374.1:0-2109 GCA_049645845.1 Desulforhopalus sp.
GTCCTTCATCGCGTAATCGAGTTATCGGTGAGTATTTTTTTACAACTTCTGCATCGGCAACCTCTCCCAACCTGCTTATTTCTCTTACTTTATTGAATTCAAAGTATGATATATAGACAATTATTGAGGTAATAATGATAAGCAGAACCAGGGGAATTATTTTTTTTGCTTTCAATTTGCCAACAAATTCTATTTTTTAATGATAACTATTAATATCCTGCATGACCATTTTGGGAGACAAGAAGGCCCGATCGGGCCGTTTCATCACTGTCTCAATCGTCAGCGTTTCGATTTTTTTGCTGCTTTTCTTCTTTGTAATCCTGTTTTTTTGTCCGCATGTAAGAGAAATGTAAGATCTTGTGTTCATATTAGGTGAGAATTTTGCCATTTACAAGAAAAAATAGTTAGGAATGGATTGTGCGGCATCTTAGGTGAATGTTCCTGTTATAACGCGTCCGTATAACAGGGTAGATTTGTTCGTTGCTGTTGGTAAATATTCACAGAAATGAAGTTCTTCGACTGTGCGTTCTTCCGCCTTTTGGGAAATATCGCTTGTTATACTGATGAGACAATAAGTCACAAATAACTTACTACTTTTGAATTACATGAATAATATCGAGGAATTTCGTAGTGCTGACTTTGGAAAATATCTCCTTGAGAGCAAAATGGTTGCTGCGGGTAAAGAAAAATTCATGGTCCACTGGACCAGAAAATTTTTTGAGTACCGATTGCGCCACCCTCAGATTATCTGGTCCGATCTTCTTCCTCTTTATATCAAAGAACTCGACAGTACCGGCTCGTATAAAGACTGGCAAATTCGCCAGGCGGATCAGGCTGTCCGTCTTTATTTCAGCAATTTTCTGATATCGATTTCTCCGAAAATATCGCATGGAGGAGCTTCAACAGTAAATAATCAGACCCCTCAGAAAATTGCTCTTCAGAGTTTCCAGGAAGCTCTGCGTCTAAGGAATTACGCACCTAGAACTGAACGTACCTATATCAATTGGGTTGTTCAATATTTTAATTTCTGCAAAACCAGAAACCCTTCCTTTTCCGAAAACTCCCCATGCAGTGTGGACTTGGTTCGGGATTTTCTCGCCTATCTTGTAATGACAAAAAATGTTTCCGCTTCGACGCAGAATCTCGCATTTAACAGCATTCTTATGTTTTTTCGTCTGGTGTTCAATCAAGATCTCGGTGATCTCAAAAATACGGTCCGAGCCCGGACTGGACAAAAACTGCCGGTTGTTCTGTCCGTCGACGAAACGAAAAAACTTCTGGAATCCGTGAAGGGCACAACCGGCCTGATGTTGAAAATCATTTATGGTGGAGGTCTTCGAGTTAATGAATGCTGCAGTTTACGGATCAAAGATATTGATTTCGATCAGTCGCTCATCACCATCCGTGGCGGCAAAGGTGGCAAGGACCGAACCACACTGCTGCCGGCATCCCTGACAGGCGAGTTGCGGTCTCATATTGCTAAGGTCTTGACACTCCATGACAAGGATATTGCTGAAGGGTATGGTGCAGTATGGCTTCCACATGCTCTTGATCGCAAGTACCCCAACGCTCCTACCCAGAAAGCCTGGCAATATCTTTTTCCCTCCGCCAATCGATCAATCGATCCGCGGAGTAATATTATCCGTCGGCACCATGTCAGCGACAGTACACTCCAAAGGGCGGTAAAAGTTGCCATTAAAAAAGCCGGCATTCACAAACACGCATCCGTCCACTGCCTAAGGCATAATGCCGACTCCAGGATTATGCCGACTTACCATATTAAACAAGGAACTCTTCTGGTTCCGGCACAATTGAAGTCGGCATAATAATCAGAGGTTTTCCAGGAAAGATAAAAGTTCATCGTTCGGCTTGTATAGGAACGGCTTAACTCCAAGTGGCGGTATTCGCATAAGAGCTTGCCGTTTCAAACGCATATCTGCGTGAAGATACATTTGAGTGGTCTCCACCGATTCATGTCCAAGCCAGAGAGCAATTACTGAACGATCCACCCCATGTCGAAGTAATTCCATGGCAGCGGTGTGACGAAGCACATGAGGTGTGACTTTCTTACGCTTAAGGGACTGGCAGTGTACCTGTGCGGCTTTGCAG
>JBARUR010000375.1:0-11771 GCA_049645845.1 Desulforhopalus sp.
CCTGAGCCGAGCAGGTCACCCGGCCAGAGACCGAAGTTCCTGCTCCAGATAACCAAATTCAGGGTGATAAATAGTCGGTTTGTCCGGGATAGAAATCCGTTCGGATGCATTGAAATTACCTTTTCAAGACATCTTTCGCAATTATTTTTATGCTGTAACCAATAACTGGTCTCTGATCGAAGGCAAGGTCTGTATCGGGCTGCTATGTTTGAGACCGCTGAGCCTCAAACATGAAAATTACGCTTGTTGCGAAGGGGTGCTGGTGAACGTCCAAGGATTAAGCCGCATCTTCGTCTACATCTGCGTGAGCTTTTGCATCAAAAACAGTACGTTCTTCTAAGCCACCAAACCAAAGTTCTGAGCTTGTAATTTCATACTGACGCTCATTTTCTGTTGCGGAGATCTCTTTTAATATCCAAAGGATATTTTTTGCGTCCGGGAAGTTGTTTCCACTGATTTGCGTTTCGTAAAGTCGATTCAAGATTGCAGTCTCATCCAAACCATTTGAGAGCAACCTCACTATTACTGCATGGAGTGATGGATCAAATATCTCGAATGAGTCATTTTTATCTGCAGTGATCTTTATAGTAAATTTTACACCTGTTGGCTCTTTAAATATGCCATTGTACGCTTTTCTTAAAAGTCCATACGCGTTAAAAAGGCTCTTGTGATAAGCTGCGTCAGCATGTTCTTCCCAAAGTTTATTTTCAATCATTTGATGACTCAGTTGATCTATCTTGCCTTCAGTAATTTCATCTTTAAAAATATGCGTCAACAGAAATTTAGCAGATTCATGATGTTCAAAATCATTGAGTGACATTAAACACATTTCTTTTAACTCTAGTTCACTCATCCCGACGAGTTCATTTTCACCCATATCCATCATAGATAACAGGGCCTTAAAATCATCGGCCGTCCAGGCATTCTCAATTTCAGAGATTTTCAAGAAAGATAAAATCTCTACACTAAACTCATTGTTCTCACTGTTCATTACAATCTCCTGATAAAAAACATACTGCTACCACCTCACAAGGGGGTGTTCTCTTTAATCCCCATGCTTTGAGGGGGATTCTTTTTAATCCCTATGCTTTTGACGGGGATTCTTTTAGCCCCCTTGTGGAAGTTCGGTATATTTAAGTTGTTAAAGTTTGGGGTAAGGCGCTAATTAGAATGTGGTGATTTTCTCTTAACTGGTTGATCTGCATCCATTTGCAGTGATGGTTCGATTCCCATTTCCCGGGAATTATCCTGCCATCTCGGAGCTACGCCATAGTACTGTTCCAGATTACGCTGAAATTCATTATCGGACATTGTTTCCTGCTGTGGAGCATAGTCCAGCTTGCTTTCACTCACCAAAAGGGTGGCCCGACGATATGTTTGGTCAATCCGAAAGGCTTGGGGTGGAAGGGCTATTTCTTCGCCGCCAACACCAGCAAATCCACCCTTGGAAAATGTGATAAACTGAATTTGGCCGGATACTGGATCTTTTGTTACGCTTATGATTGGACCGAGTTTTTCTCCATCTTGAGAGAAGACCTGCATATCTTTGAGTTCTTCGGCGGACTGAACTTGAGCTGAACCGGTCATACTTTTACTAATGGTTTTGGGTGACTCTCCTGCTGCATAAAGCGGGCTGGCCAAGGCCATCATTGCTACTCCGGCGATAAAAATTGTTAACTTTTTCATTTTGGTTCCTCCTTAACGGATATTTTGCTAAATTATTAATCTTCCATCAACTCTGTCATTGGACAACTTGTTGTCGCATTAGCTCATTACTGCACATACCCTCTTCGAGATTCTTATATTGTTTGAGCAATTATTGTGCCAGGCTTTGGGTATAATTTTCACAGCAGCTCTAACTTCAACTATAAGTAAATTTATTAAAAGGTCGAGACAGAGCTTCCTGAAAATAATGGTTATATTTGCCCAATGTGGTCAAATAAGACCTTTGTCGGAGGTTGCAGTATTTGGTGAAGTGAAAGACAAAAATCCTCCTTGAAGAGAGTAACAACGGGGTTGTTTTTTACCCTGGCGTCACTAATTTATAATAAGATAATTCAAGACTGCATTGCTACCGGATGCAGCGTGATAGCCACCTCAACATAGATAAAAGATAAGATCTGCGAAAAGTACCCGCAGGATGAAGAAAAAGGAGGTTTTATGTGGAAGTCACTCACATCATCTATTATCCTCGTGGTGGCGTTCTTTTTGATGACAACACTTCAAGCATGCACGAAGTATCATGACAATGGAAATTTGGATAATTCAGGTGTTAAATCAGAAAGATATGATCCAACTATCGGCCCTTATGGTGGTCCTTATAGCGGCAAAGGTCCGGGTGGAATGGGGGTAAAGTAGTCTTCTGTTCTTGTAGAATAGGAATGCCTTACTTTACGTTTTCTTCTATTGCTGCTTCTGCACCAAAATCATGAGATGATGTCCCGCCAAAATGTTCAAAGAATCTTGGATAGGTTTTGCCGTACGCTGCAAATATTTCCTCAAAAGGCAGATCGGCAAAATGACCGTGATCTCTGACGTACTCCATATGTTTTTGACCAAGTGTGTTGTTCTCATGGAAAACGGAATCATGTGTTCCGTCAAATTCAAGAGGTTTTACATTGAACCGGCTGCAGAGTGAGAGGTTGAAGGCGGGAGTAGCCTTTACCCATTTGTCGTTTAAATACATTTCGGTATAGCCATGGTAAATAAACAGATCCGTGCCCATCAATTCTCTTAATCTGGCAGTGGATAAATGATTGGTTACATCGGCAAAACCGAGTCGGCTGGGGATCTGCTGATGTCGTCCGACAGCAGCAAGGAGCACGGCCTTTGAAACACAGTAGCCACTCTGTTTTTTCAAAACGCAACTGGCTTTCATGGCTGTTCGGGAATATTTCAAGTCGTACGGGTCATATATTACCCGGTCCCTCACAGCATAGTAGAGGGCTATAGCTTTTTCCCGGGGTGTAGTGATGCCTCTGCATACATCTACAGCAAAGTCTGTCAGAATATCCGTGTCATAGTCGAGAAAAAAAGTTGGTTCCAGGTAATGTTTTAAATCTTCATGCATGATATCAGTTTCCGGTAAAATGAGGTTTTCGTTTTTCGCTGAAGGCATTGACAGCCTCCATGAGATCCGCTGATGGAATAATGTTCGCGCTCACTGAAGCAACATATTTCAATCCGTCGTCTATTGACTTGCCGACACAGTAGTTAAGTACATCTTTTGATGCCTGGACGGCCAAAGGAGAATTGTCGGCTATTTCAAGCGCCAGTTTTTCGGCTTCAGCCATGAGTTTTTCGTGGTCGCTGTAAACATCATTCACCAGTTGAATTTCTTTAGCCCTGTCTGCGGTAATGCTTCTGGCGGTATAGGCGAGTTCGCGGGCGTGTCCCTGACCAATGATCAAGGGGATTCTCTGCAGGACACCGACATCAGCTACAAAACCCACGGCGGCTTCTTTAAGTGAAAATAACGCATCCTGTGTGCAGATCCGAATATCGCAGGCGGTTGCCATATCCAGTCCGGCGCCGACACAATGGCCATGGATGGTGGCAATAACCGGCTTGCGACATCGTTCTATTGCCGAAATACCGTCCTGAAGTTTTTTGATTTTCGGGAGGAATTTCCATTTAGTTCCTCCTGTCTGATTTTTATCCATTAACTCAGGAAGTTGCGGTACCATCCCCAGGAGGTCGATCCCGGCGGAGAAACAAGAGCCTTTGCCGGCGATTATTATCACCCTGATTTCGGGGTCGAGGTCGAGTTCCGCAAAGATTTCCATCGGTTCAGTCCAGGCTGCAGGACCCATGGCATTCTTTTTATCTGGACGATTTAAGTATACCCATGCTATTGGGGGTGCTTTTTCTACCAGGTAAAATTCATATTTATTCATGGTATCGGTTTCCTCATATTTTTAAATACTGTGTTCGGAAAATGTAGCACTGATTTATATATCTATTCATTATTAAGGTTTAAAATATCGATCCCTGCTATAATTTATTTCCCTGTCAGATTAAAAAACCGTTTATTAAAGTCATTCCCTTCAATGGAAATAACTGACGGAGTTAAACAACTCATTTGTATAAAGGCAGAAAATAATATGTTGAAGATTGCCATTCTGGTGCGTGAAGAAACAACAGCCAAGTGCACAGGTCAGGGGTGTTTGCGAAGTTTTTTTGCAAAGACCGAAAGCTTTGCCCGGTATCAGGGCATGGATGTGGAGCTGGCAGGTTTTTTTCATAGTGGCGGAGACCTGGATTATAAGTTGACCAAGCTGAAAGAATCCGGCGTTCAGGTGATTCACGTGTCGACCTGTATGCGGGGCAAATATGACGGTTACGAACAGCTGGTGGAGAAAATAGGCAAAGATTTCGATGTTATCGGTTATACCCATGGTTCCGAACATGGCAAAAGAAGAAAAACCGCTTCAGTCGTAGGGAAATATTTATAAAACTCTAAAAGCCTGATGTCCCAATGGCTGAAGCCTACAAGCTGAATAAATATATGCAAACCTTTCCCTGCTCCCTGGAGATCCGAAAGCTTATTGAAACAAATCTTGCCAGTTTTTCAAGTTCCTGCCTAAACCCGAAAAAACTCAGGCAGGCTGCAGTGGCGATCACCATCGTTGATTACCGGCGCGAAGGGGGGCTTTATTGTCTTACAGATGCTCCGCACAGCAGTGCGGCTCTTATCCTCACCAGAAGGTCAAAAGGATTGAAAAACCACGCCGGTCAATGGGCATTACCCGGAGGGAGCATCGACCCTGGAGAAAATCCTGTCCAGACAGCTTTTCGGGAACTTGAGGAAGAGGTCGGCCTGAGTCTTCCGGCAGACCGGCTGCTCGGCTGTCTGGATGATTTCATTACCAGATCCGGATTTCATATCACCCCGGTGGTTATCTGGGGTGGAATTACAGAACATCTGCATATCAACGAGCACGAGGTCGCTTCCGTACACAGAATTCCCTGTCAGGAGCTTTTCCGTCGGGATGCTCCTCTTCTGGAGAACGGACAGGAAAGTGACAGGCCGATACTCTTCATGCCTGTTGGTGAGACCTTCATCGCTACCCCGACTGCCGCAATACTCTATCAGTTCCGTGAGGTGGCTCTTGCCGGACGAGCGACAAGGGTCGCTCATTTTGAGCAACCCTTTTTTGCCTGGCGTTAAATGTTTTTCCGCAATTTTTTTTTGGTCCAGTCCCTTCAGTTCCCAGACTTGTTTCGTAACCGTAAATCAGAAAAAAAATTTGTTGCATAACTGTAGTCCTGTAAACGTTCACTAGTGCCCCAGAGGCGTACAAGCAGGCAGATGGGCTATAGTTTGTTGCTATGCACGTCTGTCTGATCGTACGCATATGGGGTGCTGGTGGACGTTTACCTTCTTACTTACATATTTCGGCGATACTGCCCTCCGACCTCATACATGGCATTGGTAATCTGACCAAGACTGCAGTGTTTGACGGTATCGAGCAGTTCGCTGAATATATTACCGCCGCTCAAGGCAACCTTTTTCAGGCGTTCGAGCGCGGCAGGGCTATCGGCTTCATGTTTGGCATGAAAAGCTGCGAGTCTTTCAATCTGTTCATTTTTCTCTTCGTCAGTTGATCTTGCCAGCTCAAGCGTTGCGTTCTGTTGGTCGAAATTACTGTTGGGATTTCGGAAAGTATTGACGCCTATAATGGGATATTCCCCTGAGTGTTTCAGCCGTTCATAATGCATTGATTCTTCTTGTATTTTACTTCGCTGATAACCGGTCTCCATAGCGCCGAGAACGCCGCCTCGGTCGGTAATCCGATCAAATTCGGTAAGAACTGCTTCCTCGACCAGATCGGTAAGCTCCTCGACGATAAAGCTACCCTGATAAGGATTTTCGTTTTTAGTCAGTCCCCATTCCCGGTTGATGATGAGTTGTATAGCCAGCGCACGGCGTACAGATTCTGAACTCGGAGTTGTGATGGCCTCATCATAGGCATTGGTATGGAGGCTATTACAGTTGTCGTAGATGGCACAGAGCGCCTGCAGACTTGTTCTGATATCGTTGAACTGGATTTCCTGGCTATGCAGGGATCGGCCTGAGGTCTGGATATGGTATTTTAAACGCTGCGATGATGTGGCAGCGCCATATTTTTCCTTCATTGCCACAGCCCAGATACGTCTGGCTACCCGGCCGATGACCGTGTACTCAGGATCCATGCCGTTTGAGAAAAAGAACGAAAGGTTAGGAGAAATCTGGTCGATTTCCATGCCTCTGGCAAGATAATATTCCACGTAGGTGAAACCATTGGACAGTGTAAGGGCAAGCTGGGTGATTGGATTGGCCCCGGCCTCTGCAATATGGTAGCCGGAGACGGAGACGGAATAGAAATTTTTAACGTTCTGTTCGATAAAGTATTCCTGTATATCACCCATCATCTTCAAGGCAAATTCAATGGAGAAAATGCAGGTATTCTGGCCCTGATCCTCTTTTAAAATATCGGCCTGAACAGTACCACGAACATTGGTAAGGACGTCAGTTTTAATCGCTTCGTATTCGGACTTATCCGGTTGTCTATTTTTCTCCTTCACAAATTTATCCACCTGCTGGTCGATGGCAGTATTCATAAACATTGCCAGGATGATTGGAGCAGGTCCGTTGATGGTCATGGATACAGAGGTGGTGGGGGAGCAGAGTTCAAAACCGTCATAGAGTTGTTTGACATCATCAAGAGTACAGATACTCACTCCGGAAGTACCTACCTTGCCATAAATGTCCGGACGAACAGCAGGATCCCAGCCATAAAGAGTGACTGAATCAAAGGCGGTGGAAAGCCGTTTTGCTTCGTAATTCGCGGAAAGCAGTTTGAATCGCTGATTGGTTTGCACCGGGCCGCCTTCGCCTGCAAACATTCTGGTTGGATCTTCGCCGGTTCGTTTCAAAGGAAAAACGCCACTGGTATACGGAAAGTATCCCGGAAGGTTTTCCCTTCGTCTCCATCTGTAGATATCAGCCGGATCGCTAAAAGTCGGCAATGAAATTTTAGGGATTTTTGAATGTGAAAGAGACTTAGAATAAAGCGGAACATGCATCTCCCGACCGCGAACCGTAAAAACCAGCATATCTTTGGTATAAGCCTGTTTGAGTTCATCCCAGCTTTTTAGGCAGTCCTTGGTCTCACGATCGATCATTTCAGCCGTTAAAGCGGCCTCGGTTCTCAGAACATTCAGGGCGTTACTTATCTTTTCCCCTTCTTTGGAGCTGAGCCGCTCAATGGTTTGCTGGATATGATAATTCTGACGAACTGCGTTGGCTTGCTGGGCGGTTTTTGCATGATAATTGCGGATGGTGGTAGCAATCTCAGCAAGGTAGCGAATCCTTTCCGACGGTATAACTATGGATTTGGACGAAGGCGTTTTCTGGTTTGGTTTTGGCAGGTTTGGCTCTAGCTTAAGAGATGTTTTTCTGTCAAGCTCCTCAATAATTCCGTGATAGAGAGCTGTGACTCCATCATCGTTGAATTTTGAAGCGATTGTGCCGAAAACCGGCAAATCGTCCTGTGAAATGTCCCACTGCTTTCGGTTTCTTTGTACCTGTTTCCTGATATCCCGCAGAGCATCATCGCTGCCTTTCTTTTCAAATTTGTTGATAACGATAAGGTCGGCATAGTCCAGCATATCGATTTTTTCCAGCTGGGAAGGGGCACCAAATTCGCTGGTCATAACGTAGATGGAGATATCGGAGATGTCGGTAATTTTAGAATCACCCTGGCCGATACCGGCCGTTTCGACAATTATCAGGTCGAACCCTGCGGCTTTCACTACCTGGATGGCTTCCGGCAAGGCTTCGGAAATTTCGGTAGCTGAATTCTGGGTGGCCAGGCTTCGCATATAAACTCTATCGGAGCTGCCGATTGAGTTCATGCGGATCCGGTCGCCGAGGAGAGCACCGCCTGTCTTGCGTCTTGATGGATCGCAACTGATGACTGCTATGCGAATATCTCTTAAGTCATGCAGAAATCTGACAAGGATTTCATCGGTCAATGAAGATTTTCCGGCACCACCTGTTCCGGTAATGCCGATGACAGGCGGGTTGTGCTTTTCAATTTGAGCAGCGAGCATAGCAGTCAGCTCCTGCAGGTTGCCGTTGCCATTGGCTTTGGCCTGCTGCACGGCAGAAATAAAACCTGCTATGGACTTCGGACTGGAGAAGCTGAGTTTTTCCGCACGAAGGTCATGATAGGGCAGGGTAGGAAAATCAAGGATCTTGATCATATGGTTGATCATTCCCTGTAAGCCCATGGAAGCACCGTCTTCCGGGGTGTAAATTTTTGCCACTCCGTAGCTTTCAAGTTCCTTTATTTCGTCTGCGACGATGACACCGCCACCACCCCCAAATACCTTTATATGGGATGCATCATTTTCCTTCAGCAAGTCAATCATGTATTTGAATGCTTCCATATGCCCGCCCTGGTAGCTGGACATGGCGATACCCTGGGCATCTTCTTCTATTGCCGTATCGACAAGCTCCTGGACCGATCTGTTATGAGCAAGATGGATAACTTCGACGCCGGAATCCTGCAGGATCCTGCGCATGATGTTGGTCGAGGCGTCATGACCGTCGAAAAGGGAGGTGGCGGTGATTACTCTGACAACATTTTCTGGCCGGTAAATTTCAACATCCGCGTGCATAAAATTTCTCCTTCTGTCCTACAAGGTGACCGGGAAAATAATCTGAGAATGCCTTTTTTCACAAATTGCTTTAACTTGCTCTGCTTGTAATAGAAGACGTTATCCCGGATATCCCCTGGAATGATTTTGTCCTGTGATGTTCTGCAGACAGAAGCCGATGCCGGCTATCTTGAGTAATCGTGCGAAACGAGCTTATTTGATTTTTTTCTCAAGAAAACTCATGATAAATTCCGTCTGTTGTTCAATATATTGTTCAATTGTAAACTGTTTGGCGAAATACCAGCGCCTGAATGCCCAGGTGTGGCCGATCACTGAAATATTATGGCCCATCAAAATGATCGTATCGTCATCCATTTGCGGTATCTTTCCTAATGTCCGCAGTTCACGCATCGCCTCTATAAAAAGATTGGTGATGCGCAATTCCGCCTCCAGAACCTTCTCCTGCCATTTTAAAGGAAGAAAGTGGGTGACCTGGTACATGAGCAGCACATGGTCGCTCATCCGGTTGCATACCAGAAAATATTCCCTGATTACTTCAGCCAGCGCGGCCTTTCCGACTGTCGGCCGTGCAAGCGCTTCTTTGACACCATGTTCAACCTCAGTATGAATTGCAATGCAGACCAGGTATAAAACATCATCCTTCGTAGACACATATTCATAGAGCGAACCGATGGAAAGCCCGGTTGCTTTGGCAAGAGCCCGGGTTGTTGTTTTGTGGTACCCGTGTTCAATAAAAAGTTTAACTGCCGCATCAACAATCTGCCGCCTGCGTTCTTTTACCAGCTCCTGGTTTTTAATATTTGTTACAACTTCCCGCGAATCTGCATTCATTTCCATCATTCATTCTTCTCCCAGAGGTTTCTTTTGCTCGTATTGATGTTGGTACCTTTCACTGCAGTCAAAAAGTATACATAAAAACGAGAGAACAAAAGGAAAATGTGAATAATGACTCTTGGAAATGCTGTTATCCGGCCTGAGTACCTTAATCATCGAAGAGTTTTTAGTTTTTCCGTCAGGATGGGAATAAATTGCTTAAGATCGGCAACGATGAGGACATCTGCAACTTCTCCTATCGGTGCATCTTTATCTGTATTGACCGCAACAATAAATTCCGATTTTTTCATCCCGGCCAGGTGCTGGATAGCTCCGGAAATCCCGCAGGCCACATAAAGTTTAGGCGCAACACTTTGGCCGGTCGTTCCGACCTGGCGGTTGTGTTCCACCCATTCCGAATCGACTACCGGTCGGCTGGCTCCATATTCGCCGCCCAAAGCCTGGGCAAGATCGGATATGAATGCCACATTCTCAGGCTTGCCTATTCCACGACCGGCACTGACAATAATTTTTGCCTTGCTGAGATCAACGCCCCCCTGTTCCGTTGCTTCATACCCCTGGAAAATCAACGTTTCCTTGCCGGCCGAATCTAGGTCGAGTGCGATCACTTCAGGCTGAGTGTCATTTGCTTCAATTGCCGAAAAAGCGCCAGCCTGGAGGGTTATAACCGTTTTATTCGACTTGCTTTTAATCCGGCGACGTAGCTTGGAGTTGCAGGATGGAACGATAAATTCATCGTTGTCTATCCCGACTACTTCAGAAATTTGCGCTGCCTCAAGAGCAAAGGCCACCCGCGGTGCCAGGTCCCAGCCATAAGAAGAATGAGAAAATACAACAAGATCGGGCTGCTCTTTTTCTATCGCCTGAAGGAGAAGGGTTTTATGGCCATCGGGATTGTATTCCCGGTGGGTACTCACATCGGCCAGATAAAGTTTTCCATTAAATTGCGGAATATTGTTTTCGCTGCCTACCAGAAAAACAGCGGTCTCTGCGTTGTTTTCGTTTGCAAAACCTAGAAGTTCGTTGATGGATCCGAGGAGTTTTCCTTCCCTGTATTCGGCAACCAGTAGTAGCTTCATAATCACATTCTCCTCTATGCCAGGACACTGGTCTTGTCTTTTAGAATCTTGATCAACTGCTCGGCCAATTCAGCCGAATCACCTTCTAAGACGAGGCCTCCACCTTTTTTCTCGGGATAATACATTTGAGCAGTTTCCTGTTTGGGTGAAAGTTTCTGAAGTTGCTCGGCAGAGACGGTGAGCAGTTCCTTTTTCTTGGCCTTCATGATATTGGGCAGCGTGGGGTAACGGGGAGTGTTGAGACCAAGCTGGCAGGTGAAAACCGCCGGTCCGCTGACCGTTACTATCGCCTTGGTGCCGCCTTCCAGTTCACGTTTGACCGTTATCTCGCCGTTCTTCATGGTAAAATCGACGATGGTAGTAATACATGGCAGCCCGAGCATTTCGGCAAGCAAAACTCCCGTCTGGCCACTGCCCCGATCCTGTGATTGCATCCCTGTAAAGATATAGTTAAAATCCTGGGATTTGGCGTATTCAGCTATTATGGAACTATTGGCAAGTGCATCTTTCATCCAATTGGCTTCGTCACTGATATGCACGCCTCGATCACAGCCCATTGCCAACGCTTTTTTCATCGTTTCCTTGACCTTGTCCGAGCCAATGGAGAGAACGGTGATGTCTGCGTCTCCGCCCAACTGCTCTTTCAGCTGCACCGCCTGTTCAACCGCATATTCATCATACTCATTCATACGGCAGGCAAGATCTGTCATTTTGAACCAGGTGCCTGCGTCGTCAATTTTAAATTTCGATTCCATGTCCGGAACCTGTTTTATGCAAACCAGAATTTTCATGATTTTATCCTGTAGAATCTTGGGATTTTACAATTAACGCGCATTTCTCATCAGTTCAGGCGGTGTCAGCTTCAAAGTTTTTGGTAGTGAACCATAGTAGGCTATGTTCACTGACAAAATACTGACGAAGATGGCGCCGCATGGACTGACCTTTGGTGAACATTGTGTTGATTAAGAGAAAAATTAAAAAACGTCAAACCTCTTTACATACCGATATTATTCAGAAAATCAACACAATGTTCATGAGAAATGCGGGTTAACTTATTACTACCTAAGTAAAGCGGCGCCGATGACCAGGCGCTGAATCTCACTCGTTCCCTCGTAGATTTCTGTAATTTTGGCATCCCGCATCATCCGTTCAACGGGGAAGTCCCTGGTGTAGCCATAACCGCCTAGAATC
>JBARUR010000376.1:0-3047 GCA_049645845.1 Desulforhopalus sp.
CATTCTGCAGGGCTATAATTGACCTGCGCGACATCAACTCCCGCCATCAGGTTTATGAGTATTTGTAGACTAGCTGTCTCACCAGCTATGTACATGCTGCAGCAACCTCCACTGTCGGAGGCGGCACAGGAAGAACAAACTTTGCCGAGCATGAGAGACTGCATATGAGCGGCTAAGTCACTTTCCTGAGTTCGCATACGAGCAAGGGCCACTGAAACACTAGTAAGCTCGGCAAAGGGTTTGCCAATTTTTTTGAAAAGCAAGAGGCCAAAGGCCAATCGCGATTCGATGGAACCGCCGTAAATTTTTTTCTGGAGTATTGTTTGGTTCCCCATTTCTCCTTGCCATAAAAAGGCCTGTACACAGTTGATCTTTTCATGGAATCCTGAAAGGACAGCCGGTGTAATTCGCTTAAACCTAAACCTCGACCAATTATTTCCGGATAGAAAAGCAAAAATCCTTAGATCACAGCTGAAGATAGAGTTCAACAGATTTCATCGATTCTTAAGGCACTGGTTGTAGACGAAGATGAAATGATTCTCGAATTATTGGAATATATCCTAGATATCAAAAGCCTACCACATCACCAAGGTCAATGATGGAGATCAGGCTAACAGAAAATTGAATGCAGAAGATTTTGATCTGGTCATTACCGATCTTCGAATGAGCCCAACAAGCGGTAACTGTCGTATTCGAATTCGCGCGAATGGCACGATGGGTTGATTCGGCAGCGGAAAAAGCCTATCTCGCCATGCTGGCTGCACGTTTAGGGTTGCCTGCGCAACTGGTCGTCGAGCTTGAGCGGCAGGTGGAAGGTCAGAAAGAATTCGCCAGTAGAAATTTATCAGTATGAGCTCTATGGACTTGTAAACAGTTGGATTCCGACTTTATATGTGCATATCAAAGCCTGCGAACCTGTCTGAAAAGTGGCAAGCTCTTGAATCTCCGTCTTCTATTGGCTGACAGTGAGCGGATGGACACCAAACTCCTGGTCAATCTCATTGATCATCTCCTTGAACTCTGAACTGTAAAATTTCCTCTTCTTTAATTCGCTCATCGTTTCTCGTTCCTATGGTTGTGCATAGCTTAAACTACTGTCTGGAATATGGGGTCCCTATAAGGCCCGATCCAGCCTTCCAATACTATATTGAGTATATCTTCTGAAACAAGGAGCAAAGAGCATGATTCTAACTATATGAAGTGACAGACGAAACAAACAAAAACAGGCGTGTTTTATGTGTTGTTAAAATGTTGTAGCTGGAACAGTTTATGCAATCACTGTCTCTAAAAAAATGACAATTTCATTGAAAAAAACAAACACAATGCTCCTGGAGCGACGTTTGGGGAGACGGATTATTGTGCAAGTGTCAGGAAAACTTACATCATGTAAAATGTTTTTCACGCATTTTGCTCAAGGCACAACAAGGTGTAAGGTTCCGGCAAAAATTGATATCAAAGGAGTCGCCAAATGGGCCAATACAATCTGGATCGGATAATTAAACCGACGAAAGTCGCGGTGGTGGGAGCGAGCGAGAAGGTGGGGTCGATCGGTAATGCTTTAATGAAAAATCTTATTGATGGAGGGTTTGTCGGACAGATTCTACCGGTGAATCTAAAATATAAGAGTGTCTATGGTTATCCGGTACTTACGTCTGTCTCTGAACTGGAGTTTGGTATTGATTTGGTAATCATCGCCACACCGATTCATACAGTACCTAAAGTTCTTGAGGAATGTGTGGAGAGAGGGATCGGCGGGGCCATCGTAATTTCTGCGGGTGGAAAGGAGGTGGGCGAAACTGGAATCGAAGTTGAAAATAAAATTGCTGTTTTGGCCGGCGCCTCAAGCTTTCGCGTTATAGGACCGAACTGCCTGGGAATGATTCGGCCGACAGGAAATCTTAATGCTTCCTTTGTGTACGGAATGCCTCCGGCAGGCAGCATGGCCTTCGTGTCCCAGAGTGGAGAAATCTGCTCGGCGATTCTCGATCTATCATTCAAAGAAAATATTGGTTTCAGTCATTTCATAAGCATCGGGTCCATGGTGGATGTGGATTTCGGAGATCTTGTTAATTATTTGGGCAATGATTCGTCGGTCAAAAGTATTCTACTCTATATTGAAAGTTTGACGAATTTCAGGAAATTTATGGGTGCGGCGCGTGCCGTCTCGCGGGTAAAACCAATTATTGTCCTGAAAGCAGGCAGAAGTCCGGCCGGAGCGAAAGCTGCTGCTTCTCATACAGGAGCCATGGTTGGTGAGGATGCCGTCTATGATGCTGCATTCAAGCGTGCCGGTGTCGTCCGGGTGGATACCATCGAGGAACTTTTCGACTGTGCTGAGTTGATGGCAAAACAGCCGCGTCTTCGGGGGCAGCGGTTGGCCATAATTACCAACGGGGGCGGACCCGGAGTGATGGCTGCTGATTTTCTTTCCCGTCACGGGCAGGATCCGGCCCCTCTTGATCCGCAAACCTTGACGGACCTGGATGCAGTGTTGCCTAGCTGCTGGAGCAGGGGCAATCCCATTGACATTCTCGGGGATGCTCCAGCCAAGAGGTTTCAACAGGTATTGGATATATGTATCCGCAGTCGGAATTTTGATGGAATTCTGATCATTCTCGCCCCTCAGGCTCTGGCGGACCCAATGACGGTCGCCAGAGCTCTGGTAGAAGCGGTGAAAGGTGTACAGTTACCCATTTATTGCTGCTGGATGGGGGGCAAAAGTATTGAACAGGCGATGGCATTTTTGAATGGATCCGAAATACCTACCTTTGAAACACCGGAACGGGCAATTCGAGCGTTCCTGCATATCGTTACCTTTATCAGAAATCAGGAAATGCTGCTGGAGGTACCGCCGAAATTAACGGGAGATATCGTCATAGACCACTCGGCAGCGGATAGAATTATGGCCATGATTCCTGAGGAAGGATTTTTGGCGGAGTCTGAGGTCCAAGTCCTTCTTGCTGCCTATGGTCTGCCAATTATCAAGACAGTCTGGGCGAAAACCGAAGAATTGGCCTCTCAACTCTCACAGGACATCGGATATCCCG
>JBARUR010000377.1:0-9167 GCA_049645845.1 Desulforhopalus sp.
AAATTCGGGTTAGGCTGAGTTAATCTCAGGTATAAAACTTGCTAGCAGTGTTATATATTCTTAGCTCCGTAACATTTATTAGGATTTTCCATGGGTCAAAATGATAAAAAAATAGCCTCAAATGGCCCGGCCAATAGAGAAGATCAAGAAACCGGGGAACATCAGCGAAAAAAATTGCTTTCCGCCGGAGATTCCGCCCTCATCGGAATTTTGGTTATACTGTTGTTGGCCGTTTTGAAATATGCTGCCGCCATTTTTATTCCACTTACTTTTGCAATCCTTTTAAGCCTACTTTTTGCCCCTGTAGTTCAATTCCTCACCAAGCTGCATATACCAAGGCGTATTGGTGCGGCAATTGTGGTTGTGACCATAGTTTCGTTTATCGCCGGAGGTATTATGGCTTTGGCAGAACCAGCTGAAAGATGGCTTGAGAAGTCTCCCCAGGTTTTGCAGGAAATTGAAGGAAAACTGCAAAAAGTTAAAGAGCCGCTCAAGCAGATCCAGGAGGCAGCCGAAAAGGCGGAAGTTCTAACGGATTTGGACCAAAACGAAATAAAAATCGAGGTAAAACCGGACGCCAAAAAACTGATCGATAGCTTATTTTCAGCAACTCCGGAAGTGCTTGCTTTTTTTATAATATCTATTGTTTTGCTCTATTTCATGCTGTACAGCGGAAAGACGCTGGTGGAATATATAATCCGGGCCATTTTCTGGTTAGCTCATCAACGCGACACCGTCGATATGGGGCATCTCATTCAGCAGGAAATCTCAAGGTATCTTCTTACCATAACCATTATAAATATTTGTCTTGGTATGGTAGTCACGCTGGCCTTAATTATGATTGGTCTGCCCAACGCCTTATTATGGGGAACCATGGTGGCGCTGTTTAACTTTGCGCCGTATATTGGGGCGATCACCAGTGCGATTATTATAACCACAGTCTCCTTGGTTTCATTTGATTCACTGTTTACTATTCTTTTGGCACCGACGGTATTTATAATACTTACTACTCTCGAAGGACAATTTATCACTCCGCAGATTCTTGGCGACCGATTTTCGATGAACCCATTGCTCGTTTTTTTAACAATAGTCTTTTGGGGTTGGTTGTGGGGGTATGTCGGTGCGCTTCTGGCTTTTCCTCTACTGGTTAGTGCTAAAATTGTCTGTCAATCAGTGGATGTACTCGAGCCGTTTGCAGATTTTCTTGAAGATACTTAAAGAGACTATCTTAGGCCTAGTACATGGGTAGCACAGGAAATACAGGGATCATAAGCCCGAACGAGCAAGAGATACATGTTCGGTTTCCCTTTCCAGCTCAGGAAGATGCACTCCCTTGAGGGTTTGAACCGTTTCACGAAGATCATCCAGTCCTTCGGCTATTCTGCTTTTCATCTCAGGTTGGAGCGTCAGCCGCAGGAGTTGCTGAACCTGATAAGCAGGATCAACAATCCTGTGCTGTTGGTGTGATGAGTTCAAATGATATGAACTCCGGGAGTCAGCCTTGTATCATAGGTTACTCTTTTCAGTCAGCATACCGCATGTTAAAGAGTTCAAGGCATTTGTCGCAAATATTACTGATGCTTTTCAAAGAAGGAATTAGCTTCTTTTTCTGCCTGGTCTTTGCTGTAGCCATATTTTTCCTGCAGCTTGCCGACCATCTTGTCATAATTTCCATCAACCTCGTCGAGTTCGTCATCCGTCAGTTTACCCCACTGAACTTTCGCTTCTCCTTTGAGTTGATTCCATTTACCTTTGATTATATCTTTGTTCATAATAATTCTCCTTTGTATTCGTGTTGAAGTTAACTTACATTGCGGCATTACATGCGTTCCGCCTAAACGAAGCGTCATGTTTCTTTGTATAATGATAAAAGCAATATGTATGCCATCTTGAGTTTTTCTGGTGGATGAATCTATTATGTCTGTCAACCAATATTAAAGAGAGTATATGCAGAACCTTAAGAAATCGAAAATCCCTAAAGAGGGAGAAAACTACCTGCTTCGTTCTCATTCCTGCGATTGCTCGCAGGTGTCAGGCTTCTTGGTCCCGTCCCGTCCAGCCACTCCGTCAGGTTCCCTGGATGTGGGAAGACAGTGGGGAGGGAAAAGTGAAAGGCAATGAAGGGAAAAAAAGGAAAAAATGGCTCTCATTTCTCAAATGGGGGCTGGTTATTCTCGCCGGTGTTTCGCTCGCATGGATTCTCAATACCTTGTGGGGTGAAGTTCTGGATAAAGAGAGTGCCATTGATTATCTCACAGGACTTGGTAATGACCGAATGGTGATACCTGTTTTACTGGGCATATTCTTTATTGCCGGACTTGTAGCCATGCCGATCAACATTCTGCTGGTGGCGTCAACAGTGGCCATTGGTCCGTGGGTTACCTTTGGCTGCGGCATCACCGGATCACTGCTCAGCGCCGTTATTGCCTTCGCTGCGGGAAGCAGATTCGGCAAACCGCTCCTTCAGAAGTTCGCAGAAAAACAGTTGAAATCAATATCCCGGACAGTGGAAGGCCGCGGTATCTTTTCTGTTGCCGCTATTCGTCTGGTACCCATTGCACCTTTCGTCATTGTCAACCTGGTGGCAGGATTTTCCAATATCAGGTTTTCCAGTTTTTTTTTCGGATCGGTTTTGGGAATGGTCCCCGGTATGATGGGCGTTGTCTGGGTGACACATACTGCACGGTCGGCCTTCACCAACCCCCGGTGGGAGAACTGGCTTGTTTTTGGGATTCTGCTGATTGCTCTTGGTTCGGCTGCATACTTTATTCGCAGAAAAATTAAGCCGAAGTATCAGTAATTGCTGGTAAATGTCAGGTTTCTTTCCCCTTCACGCCGCCTATTTGTGAATGTGTTACTGATGCTAACGCTTTTTCGGCATACAGCAATATGGTCCAGAAGTTCTCAGATTCGCCCATATTGACTTTTGCTAAATAATACAGAATGCTTAAGTAAGTTCGCGTCTGAAAGAGACTTACCTGGCGGCGGAAAGTAACCGGCAGCTGCTGGATTTCATTTTCATAGGTTTCGAGAAATATATCCGGTGGTGCTTTATCGAAAACATGGTGATGTTTGTAAAACATATTGTCATATTGGGCAAGAAAAGTACCTACATCAAAGGCCTGAGGAAGGATGTATGAACTGTCAAAATCTATGACGATAACACAAGGATCGTTTGCATTTTCATTATGGTAGAGAATGTTTTTGAGATGGAAATCTCCATGGCTTTGTACCAGCCATTCCGGGTGTGAACGAATCAGCTCCAATTCCTCCTTTAACACATAATCACAAATTTCCTGGGCTCGATGACGATGGGGGTTATTCCGCTCGTGTAGTCCTTTGACGTACCAGTTAATTCGTTCGGGTTCAATAGCACAATAATTCTCGGCAGAAGTGACTTTCAGCTGCAGGTTGTGAAGTTTAGCCAGCCATCTGGCTGCCAGTTTCAGTGCTTCCTGTGCCTTTTGTTGGTCAGCATTTAAGATAACTTCAAAGAGTTCTTTTCCTTCCGCTTTTTCTTCTATCAGGATTTTGTTTTTTTGATCTCCTGCCAATGGCTCGGGAATTCTGCATACACCTTTATCAAATCCGCTGCGGCGAATGGCCGTCATGATCCGGTAAGACCTGTCGCCGTTTTTCCAGGCTTCTGTTTCTTCGTATTCCTTGATGATAAACGCATGCTTTTTTTTATGCTGAGGACCAACTGAAAATTCCTTTATCCTGGTACGGGTAGTGCCTGTTCTGCGAATCTCCTTAAAATATGGATGGCACCGGCCGGCTCTCACCTCTTCTGCGAATTGTTCTATGCTTTCAACAGGATGTTCAAGAATGGTAGGATAGGTGCCGATATAAGAGAGAGCATGGGCATCCGTTCCGGCAGATGCAGTGAACTTCAAGGTATGCCAGTCGTTCACTGCCCGATGGATCTCGGTAAAGGTATGATTTGAATTGAGGATTTCTATTGCATCATACATCTCATCCATGAGTTCTTCTTTTTTCGGATTACCCCCTTTGCGATAGGGATGGGCCCATATTATCGCCGCATCCGGACATGATTTGCGGATATCAGATGTTTTCGTTCCTTTAGGAAAAATTCGATTGGCTCCGTAAACCAAGACGTCTGCACCGGATGAGGTCGTGACTTCCTGTCCGGACAAAAGCAGGAAATGATCGGGAAGACCTGCCTGGGCCTTAAGCGACTGTAGCTCGTCTGTCGACCACATATAGTGATGGTCGGTAAGAACAATGCCGTCCATACCGACTTCAAAAGCTCTGGTTATCAAATCGCGTGCAGTCACAAAACTGCATGTGGATTTTTCGCTGGTATGGCAATGGATTTCGAGTATCACATGAGACCTCTTTCTGGATTCTTCAAATATCAGGAGGTTTCTACGGTTTGACAACCAGAATCCTGCTTTGGCGATGGCCATATAGTTTTATATAAAGCCGCATCCATATAAATCAACATCCCTGAAGGAGCAAATGTGCATTTTATTCAACACCCTCAATATCGATTTGTTCATGAAATACTTCTTCTAAGTAGAGCATTTTGACAAGAACGAGGGCTGCGGCTGCAAGTGGAGTGGCAAGCAGTAATCCGAGAAAACCGAAAAGACTGGCAAGGAGAATCTGTGAGGTGAGGGTAATAACCGGTGGCAGGGACACTCCACGCTGTTGAATAAGAGGAGTGATCAGATAGCTCTCGACCACCTGAATGAGGACATAAAGTAGGATGACATACAATCCAGTTGTTGAAGACTGCATATATCCAAGCAAAACTGCAGGGATAGCCGCAATGACCGGACCTATGTTGGGTATAAAGGTTAAAAGACCTGCAAGGACTGCCAAACCCAGCGGCATGGGCACGTCAAAATAAAGTAAACCAAGAAAAGTAAAAAGAGTGACGACCAGCATACCGATAAATCTGCTGATTATCCAACGCCCTAAAATATGATCCAGAGCCTGAAAAACCTCATTGCCTCTCTCGCGCCAGTTGCGGGGGAGGAGACGAAGCATACCTGTCAAATAGGTTTCGGGAGTAAAGCAGAGATAAAGACCAATAAACAGTATAATAAACATACCGGTCAATCCGCCAAAGCCAGTCGCAAAAACGCCAAAAAATTTACCTGTAACCTCACCAGCTGCTGCAAGTGGATCTGCATCATCACCGGATTGGAGCAGGTCTTTAAGCCAATTCAGGGAACCGATTTTCTCTCTGATATTTTCCACTGCTGCAGGGAGCTCTTTTACCAGCTTTTGGCCTTGCTCTGCCAGTTGCGGAGCAAGGAATATTACAAAAGCTGCAAACGCCGAGATAAGAAGCAGCAAGGTGATAACAATACGAAGTTGTTCCGGGATAATTTTGAGTCTGCTGAAAAGGAATCCGCTCAATCCGCGAATAAATATCGCGAATAGAATTCCCGCAAAAATCAGAAGCATTACTTCCATTGCTGATTTTAATAAATAAGCAAGCAGAAGAAACAGACCCAGCAGACCAAGAGTGATAAGTACCAATTGCGAGTATTCTTTTCTGTTTATCATAACTGTTTCGAACTTTGTTGTATGGCTGAAGAAGAGCAAGAGGTGCGCGGCTGCATTTGATAGAGTGACATGCATAAAGAGAGCCAGCTAGTTAATGATTGGAAACTGCTGGTCCATTTCCTGCAAGGCTGAGATCACTAACCCGCATGTCTCATCAGTTCAGGTGGCGTCAGCTTCAAAGTTTTTGGCAGTGAACCATAGTAGGATATGTTCATTACCAAAATACTGACGAAGATGGCGCCGCATGGGTTGACCTTTGGTGAACATTGTGTTGATGAAGAGGAGAAAACGAAACAATGTCGAACCTCTTGAAAAAACAAATATACTCTGAACATCAACTCAATGTTCATGAGAAATGCAGGCTAACTGGAATACTTTACGACCACATCAATAAAGAAAATAGGAGTGGATATGGACATAATTAGAATAATTTTTGCGATAATACTTCCCCCCGTTGGTGTATTTCTCCAGGTTGGTCTTGGCATGCACTTTTGGATCAATATTCTTCTTACGCTCCTGGGATACATCCCCGGTATTGTTCATGCTATCTGGATAATTGCTAAAAAATAATGTGGTTCACTGGAATCCTGGCTCGTCATCAGGTCCGGTGCATCGTTTGCTGTCCTGTTATATCGGACTGTTTCTTCTCTTACAGGACGACAATGACGATAACCAATTCAATCCTCTGCATATTCCGGACATGCAAATGTTAAAGCCGTAACGGGCATTTTATTTGCAATAAAAATATATCATGAAACTCTCACTTGAAAACATAGAAGCTTGTATCTTGGATATGGACGGTGTTGTGACCGATACGGCACGGTTGCACGCCGAGGCCTGGAAACGGATGTTTGATGATTTTCTGACGGAGTACGCCCGCAGTAAAGACAAGCAAGCCGAGCTCTTTGATATAGAGAAAGATTATCAGGAGTATGTGGACGGTAAACCTCGGTACGATGGAGTCAAAAGCTTTCTTGCTTCTCGCAACATCAGTCTACCTTATGGTGACCCCGACGATTCACCTGCTGAATCAACGATTTGCGGGCTGGGCAACAGGAAAAATTATGCTTTTCACGCCCTGGTTAAGGATAAGGGAGTAGAAGCTTTTGATTCAACAGTTTCCTTCATCAAAAAAGGACGTGATGCCGGTCTGCGTTTTGCTTTGATTTCCGCCAGCCGTAATGCCCGTATGGTGATGGAGGCTGCAGGGTTGAGTGACCTGTTCCAGGTGTTAATTGACGGCAACACCGCGGCTGAAATAAATCTCGCCGGTAAACCTGCCCCGGATATATTCCTTGAAGCAGCAAAAAGGCTTGGTGTTGAGGTGAATAAAGCTGTGGTCATCGAGGATGCCCAGGCCGGGGTTCAGGCAGGAAAGGCCGGAGGTTTTGCTAAAGTTATCGGCGTTGACCGTCATGGTCAGCCGGATAGGTTGAAAAATTCGGGTGCAGATCTGGTGGTGAGTGATCTGAGCGAACTCACCTGGGAAGCAGATACTGAATCCGGCAATAAGGACAAATTGCTTTCCGCTCTGGGGGAAGCGCAGAATATTTTTAAGAGACTGCAGAAAGAATTGCCGGCAATATTTCTTGATTATGACGGCACGCTCAGTCCTATAGTTGATGATCCTGCAGAAGCAAAACTTGGGGAAAGAAATAAACAGGTACTGCGAAGACTTACCAAGGATATGTTCGTTGCTGTGATCAGCGGCAGGGGGTTGAATGACGTTCGGGAAATGGTCGGGATCGACGAGCTGGCCTATGCCGGAAGTCATGGTTTTGAGATGAGCTGCGGCAAAGGATATTTCGAGAAAGGTAATCGAAAACATCAGTATCTTTCTATCCTTAAGGAAGCTGAACAGGAACTCGACAGGACAGCTCAGGATTTAGAGAAAATTCGAATTGAACGAAAACCTTATGCCATAGCAATTCATTATAGAGGTGCAGGCGAGAAGGCCGTTACTGAAATAGAAGAGCAGGTAGATATTCTTGCCAAAAAATATTCGGAATTAAAGAAAAGTTCCGGCAAGAAAATTTTTGAGCTTCATCCGGATGTGGATTGGGATAAAGGCAAAGCAGTGCAGGCAATGCTGGGCCAGTTCCACGTCGATTGTTCCCGGATAACGCCGCTTTATATCGGGGACGATACCACCGACGAAGATGCCTTTCGCAGTATCGGTGATAGAGGAATCGGTATATTGGTTAGTGATGAGCCCAGGCAGACAAGCGCACGATATATCTTACGGGATCAGTCCGAAGTGACAACTTTTCTCGAAAAACTGGTACAGTTGAAGGAAAAAGAAATAACCAGAGGAATCTGGTCCCTGACCTACGATGGATTTGATCCGGAAAGTGAAAAATTACGGGAAACACTCTGTACGCTGGGTAACGGTATCCTGGCCAGCCGCGGTGCCGGTCCTGAATCAACTGCCGGTAAAGAACATTATCCGGGAACGTATATTGCCGGTTGTTATAATCGCCTGCAAAGCAATGTTGCAGAGAAAACTATAGAAAATGAAAGTCTGGTCAATATACCGAATTGGCTGCCATTAACCTTTCGTCTTGAAGACGGCAGCTGGTTTGGCGGCGATTTGTCCGAGCCGGTCGAATACCATCAGGAACTTGATATGGCCTCCGGAATTCTCCAGAGGGATATCCGGTTTGTTGATGAACAGCAGAGAGAAATCTCATTGACTGAACGTCGTTTGGTCAGCATGGACATGCCGAATATAGCTGCACTTGAAACTGTTCTCTCCGTGAAGAACTGGTCCGGCAAGATTCATATCAGAACAGCGCTCGATGGGAGAGTGGAAAATACTCTGGTCGCCAGGTATAGAGAATTGAACAACGATCATCTGGCTGCTCTTTCCCAGGGAATCACTGATGGTCAAGTCATCTGGTTGCAGGTTGAGACCAAACAGTCGCATATTCGTATTGCCGAGGCCGGACGCACGAGGTTTTTTAAGGATGATGAACCCGTAGAAGAATTACAGCGCGATGCCATCGAGGAGCCTGGATTAATCGGTCAGGAAGTGACTGTGTCAATAAATGCAGGCGAGGAGCTGCGACTGGAAAAGATCGTCGCCATTTATAGTTCCAGGGATCGCGGCATTTCCGAAAGTCTTGAAGAGGCACAGTTGCGGGCTGCTCATGCTCCTGATTTTCATGTTTTACTCAAAGGCCATCGACGGACATGGCGTCATCTCTGGCAGCGTTGCGGTCTCGACCTGCAGGCTTCCAATCAAAGAATTTCCCAGATTCTTAATCTGCATATCTTTCATATGCTGCAGACGGTATCAATGCATTCAATCGACCTCGATGTCGGCATTCCTCCCCGGGGGCTGCATGGAGAAGCATACCGTGGCCTGATCATGTGGGATGAACTGTTCGTCTTTCCATTCTTGAACTTACGTATCCCGGATCTTACCAGGGCGCTTCTTAAATATCGATATCGGCGGTTGCCCCAGGCCAAGCTCGCGGCTGCCCAGGCAGGTTTTGAGGGAGCCATGTTCCCCTGGCAGAGCGGCAGTAACGGCAGGGAAGAAGCCCAGACGCTTCATCTCAATCCCCAATCCGGACATTGGGTGCCGGACAACACGCAAATTCAGCGCCATATCAATATAGCCG
>JBARUR010000378.1:0-2271 GCA_049645845.1 Desulforhopalus sp.
TTGTTGAAGCTGGTGGGAAAGTGTTCTTTAGTTCGATTGAGATGCGGCCTGGAAAGGCGGTTCTTTTTGGAGTTTTGGGGCGGACTCTGTTTTTTGGATTGCCGGGTCCGCCTTATGCGGTGCGGACTCTCTTGAACGAGTTGGTTGGGCCGGCGCTTTTGGCGATGCAGGGTGTGGAAGGTACGTGGCCGAAAGAGGTGCAGGCGTACTTGCTGCATCAGGTCAATGTGAAGCGGAATGATGTGCTGCGATTAAAAGATGGTGTTCTGACGTTTTCGGAGGGGAGGTGTTTGGTGCGTTTTGCTGAACCGCTTGAAATTCCTGATTGTTTTGTTTTGCTGCCGCCTGGGCGGGTGTATTATGATGAAGGGGCACTGGTTGAGGTTCATCTTGTGAATAGGCTTTGATGACGTTGAGGACGTTGAGGACGTCGCAAAAACTCTTCATCTGTTTAAAAAGGGAGGAATAAAACTCACATCAAAAAACCACCAGAATCCTCTTCTCCGACGAGACTCTTCACGACCCGTTCGCTTTCCCGGTGCACAAGATCCGCCAAATAGACCCAGAATTCTTCTTTCTCAACTGTTCTCGAAATAACCTGCGGGGGCAAAAACCGGCGCATTTCGTGAATGAAATGTTTTTGAATTACCGGATTTTCTTTTAAAGACCTCACTCGCTTATCTAACAATTCTACAAAATCCTCTATACCGCACTTATGATCGGCTATCTTCCTGCCAACCAACTCTAACGGCAAAGTCACGTTTTGCTGTTTTAGCCAACCGATATCCCATAAATCACGATTCTTGATCCTGTTTATCCTCAGGGCAAACGCAACCATTTTATCAGCAAGAATCTCTTCCCGGCTTTGCGCCTGGACAATCAAGCCTGAAGTCCCCATTTCTACATCATAGAAGTTACGAAGGGTCATGGGGTTCCGGTCATAACTTGGGACGGCACAAATATCGATATGAATCCTTTGTACCGGTAGATTTTTTTGCTGTGGCCGTGTGATAACCTTAAGTTTCCATGTATCAACATTACCCGTTTCTTTTACTGGTTCACTCACCTCAATTTCCAAGCCATATTTTACCTGCAACCTTTCAACCAGTATATTCCCCAACTCCGCCAGTGTCTCACGTTTAAAATTCTTGCCCCCTGTAAAATCTAAGTCTTCACTCAATCGGTTTGAGCCATAGCAGGCCCTCAAACAGGTACCTCCTATAAAGGTCAAACTATGCAATAGCCCCGCCGCACTCATTTCACGCAGAATATCATGATGAAGGAGTTCCTTTTCAACAACAATCCGTAGAGGAGCCAACTCACCTTGAGCCTTTAAAGCCTGGGAAACGAGACTATCGAATAAACTCATTGGCAATCTCCCAATCTATGAGATCAGTGTTCCGCCTGGTCAGAGCCATGTCTCGCAGCGCAAGAGAAGCAGAAGCACGCCACAAGCGGCAAACCGGATCGTATTTTAATTCCATCACCACTTTATCCAGATTTTTTTTAGTATGAACAAATTCAATATGACCAAAAGATCCACAGTCAACGGTATAGCTGCGCCCGGAAGACATCAGTGTGATCCAATTCATGGGGATTTGCGAGATAATCCCCGCATCACTCAAGGCAGTTTCCAGGCTGATGTAATTAAATTCATTTGCTCGTAAGCGGGCGGCGGTATGATATAAAATCAGCCCTGCAGGAAAATCGACTTTGGGATAAAGGTAGACACCCCGACAGACTCGCTTGAGTAATCCGTTTTTTTCTGCTCGTCCGATCAATGCTCGAAAAGAGGTCGAGTTTTTATCAGGCAGGATAGCTTGCAAGTCACACAAAGAGAAGAGGTAATGCTCTCTGTCTGCAAGACTTGCCAATGTATAGGTTAATTGATTAAGAGGTTGCATAGCCAATTCAGTCTACATAAAACTACACCTTTTGCAACTAATTGTAGACCAAAGTACTCCGATCTCCAAATACTTTCCATCCGATGTATAGGTATCAGGTTGTTTCTAGCCTGGGATGGGCGGATTTAGAACCGCGCCCCTGCAGCTGGATCTGTAGTTTGTGGGGATGCTGACCATCGTAGTCAAACAGGCATCGGTATCTGTTTAATTTTAACTCCCTGATTGACTACTGATTTACATCGAAGGTTCCGGGACAATCTCCATAAAGTAAGTACCGGTGATTTGGACGTGATGATCACGACCGGGGGGATGGGGCCGGAAATGATTTGGTTGAAAAGGTGTTTGTTGAAGCTGGTGGGGAGGTGTT
>JBARUR010000379.1:0-26096 GCA_049645845.1 Desulforhopalus sp.
CCGAACACGGAAGTTAAGCTCTTTAGCGCCGATGGTACTGCACGGGCGACTGTGTGGGAGAGTAGGTCACCGCCGTTTCTTTATACCAAAAAGCCCCGAACAGCTTAGCTGTCCGGGGCTTTTTGCCGTCTGGAGGAACCGTATAAAACTACTCGCAATTACCTCATAATATAATAAGACTAACGATACTAATCGCTATTCACCATCAAATTCCATAAGGGCGAAAATAGGATAATCGCCTATCTTCTGCCTACCCTTCAGGTCTGGTAATTCAATGAGAAAAGCACATTCAATAATATTTCCACCGAGATTGTTAACAAGCTGCACGGTTGCGGCGGCAGTTCCACCGGTCGCAATTAGATCATCAATGATGACAACCTTTTCCCCCGTGTCTATAGCATCTTTATGGATCTCAAGTGTTCCTGAACCGTATTCAAGACTATATAATTCTTCAATAGTTTCGGATGGAAGTTTTCCTTTTTTCCGCACCGGAATGAACCCTACACCCAATTTATAGGCCAATACTGCACCGAAAACAAATCCTCTGGCATCAATGCCGACAATTTTATCAATTTGTTGCTCTTTGTAACGTTCGTAAAAAATATCACAAGACGCCATAAAAGCATCAGGATCTTTCATCAAGGTAGTTAAATCACGAAAAATAACACCAGGTATAGGCCAGTCGACAATACTTCGAATACTTTTTTTCAAATCCATCTGCTTCCTCTTTTGGTCCTGATTATTGAAATTGTTCAATTACTTTCACTATAAGTTTTTTTACATTGTCCGCGTTCTGGTGAAAAACCTCAAGAATTTCATCCCAGGTAACGGCGTTCTCATCAATCTTCCAGCAGTCGTAGTCTGTCGACATGGCAACGCTCGCATAGGGAATGTCGAGCTCATTGGCTAACATTGCCTCAGGAGCTGTCGACATGTTTATTACATCTGCACCCCATAAACGAAACAACTTTGATTCTGCAACAGTGGAGAAACGCGGCCCTTCGATAGTAATGACACATCCATGAGGATGTATTGTCAACCCAAGAGCCTTCCCCGTATTGATTAGTGTCTTGCGCAAATTTTCATCAAATGGGTGAGCCATAGCGGTATGATGGATATCAGTCTCAAAAGAGTCGTAAAAAGTATTTTTTCTAAAACGGGTGAAATCGATAAACTGATCAAGGATGACAAGATGTCCTCTATCAATATCTTCCTTAAGACTGCCACAGGCAGTAGTAGCGATTATATGACTCACTCCGACCTTTTTAAGAGCCATAATATTAGCCCTGTTGTTTACCTGGGTAGGGCTATACTGATGTTTTTTTCCATGTCTTGCGAGAATTACCGTTTCAACACCACATACGTTACCGGTCATCAAAGAGGACGAAGGTTTACCGTACTCGGTTTCGATTTCAACGATTTTTGGATCTTGTAGAATATCAGGATCATCAAGTCCGGAACCTCCAATAACAGCTATCTTCATCATAATTTTCTCCTGGCAATCTCTTTATATTCTGATAGTCCTGGCAGTGTACATCCCAAAATGGCCTACTCTATCTAGAACCGCATCCAGACGCAACTTTTTTTAAATCGTCTGCATCGTATTGACATCGACAGAAGTTGACATTCATACAATCACATCCAATAATAGGATAGCCGCAATTCTGATGCGGCCATACCATCAAGTAACGTGATTTTGCACTGATTATTTTCGCTACCCAGGATCTTAGAAAATGTTTCATTACCAATGGACAGAAAAAATTATACAAAGCCGATGGATTATTCCTATAAACCTTCTTCTTTTTGTCATCGGCACTGACCAAGGTTCAAAGTATTTTGCTTCAAATACACTCGATTCTCCTACTGAGATTTTTTTATTCAACAATATCATTCAGTTTTCTCTCATTGAAAATTACGGTGGATTTCTTGGAGTAGTGAATGACCTCCCTCAGGCTCTCCGGTTTTTTCTTCTTAATATCGTTGTCTCCTTTCTTCTTCTTGGATGCCTCTTTTACATTTTTGTTTATAAAAACAGGCCCCGGCGCTTTAGATTTTCACTTTTGCTTGTAACTGGTGGAGGAATAAGCAATCTGCTTGACAGACTTTTTAATAAGGGTGGCGTCACCGATTTTTTGAGTATCGGGGTCGGCAACCTAAGGACTGGTATCTTCAATCTTGCTGATGTCTATATTCTTGTCGGATCTTTTGTTCTTGGGTATCTTTTTTTTTCTTCACCCGAGAAAAACAACCACATACCTTCAAATCGTCACTGATTTCTTTTCTCGCGCATTTCTGAAACGATTTATGTATAATAAGATTTAATTGTAATTACTTGAGCCTTGAGGTTCCTGCCTCAAGTTATTCCTACGTTTATTATTATATATGGAGTTTTCAATGCTTAAGGTTGGATTTATTGGCTGGAGAGGAATGGTTGGTTCTGTTCTCATGGAGCGGATGCGTGCAGAAAACGATTTTCATGGATTTGAACCGATATTTTTCACGACATCCCAAGTCGGTCAGGATGGTCCCGTTATCGGTGGCAGTTCAATGGTACTTGAAGATGCCATGAATATAGACAGACTTGCGGAAATGGATATCATCCTGTCCTGCCAGGGTGGTGGGTACACATCTCAGGTTTATGGGCCTCTCCGCGAAAAATGGGGCGGCTACTGGATAGATGCTGCCTCCACTCTTCGGATGAAGGATGATTCCATCATTGTACTTGATCCGGTAAATCGATCGATTATTGATTCTGGCCTTGAAAGTGGCATCAAAAATTTTATTGGCGGCAACTGTACAGTTTCCCTGATGATGATGGCTTTTGGCGGCCTCTTTGAAAACGATTTAGTCGAATGGATCAGCTCTATGACATACCAGGCTGCAAGTGGAGCCGGTGCAAAGAATATGCGTGAACTTATTTCACAGATGGATGAACTCGGTGCAGAGGTCAGAGATCTCCTCGCCGATCCATCTTCTGCGACACTGAATATCGATCGAAAGATTACAGCCAAACTCAATGATGGCACACTTTCCATGGACAACTGGGGAGTGCCTCTCGCAGGCAGTCTTATTCCATGGATTGATGCACCTGTTGCAGGTGGACAGACCAAGGAAGAGTGGAAAGGAATCGCTGAAACAAATAAAATTCTTGGCAACAGCCTGGAACAGAAAATCCCTATTGATGGTCTCTGTGTGAGAATCGGCGCCATGCGATGTCATTCCCAGGCACTTACCATTAAGCTTAAAGAAGATATCAGTATTGATGAGATCGAAAAGATTATCGGAAATCACAATGAGTGGGTCGAAGTTATTCCTAACGACCGAAAAATGACTGCAGAGGAATTGACTCCTGTAAAAGTTTCCGGAACACTAAGAATTCCGGTCGGTCGAATCCACAAGATGAATATCGGCCCAGAATATTTAGCAGCATTTACAGTCGGCGATCAGCTTTTGTGGGGTGCCGCTGAGCCAGTTCGACGAATGCTTAATATAGTGCTCAATTATATGCAATAATTTCATATCCAGCTTATCGACTATCAGCGCCTGGTATAGCTTAAGCCTCACCTGACCGGGTGCTGTTTTTCCTTATCCGTTCGAGTCAACACTCCCCTATCAATTGCAACTTTGAAATATCTCAAGAGATGCCCAACGAATACTCAGTAGAGATACACAGATATCTCAGTAAAAAAATCGCAGAAGCTGAAGAAATAATTAAAGAGGACGCCTTTCAAAACCCCAACATACAGGGCCGGCTGGACGAACTATTCTGGATACGTGAATATCTGAGAAACAATATTGACCTCAAAGATTACACCTATTATTGAGGAGGTACGTTAAAATGGTCTATAGTTATCTGCTGGATCTCTACAAGGTGTTGGATGAGAGAAAAAACAGTCTTGAACTACAGTTATCGCAGGCAGCAAATGAACCTGAACTAAACCAATTTCTCAATGGCCGCCTGGCGGTGATTAATGATTTTAAAGAATTTTTAACAACACACTATAACGCAAAACTCCCACGCAGGATGCAGGCCCCCAAGAAATGATCTTTCTCACTGAACTTTATGGTTATATTTCCATATAATCTAGAAAATAGAGGGCAAAGGTGTATGTCACAAGCGATAAGAGTGTTGAAAGCATAATTATTGACCCCGAAAGTTCAGCATCACTTCTCAGCTGCTGTGCCATTATATACGCTGCTGTCGCCGTTGGAGTTCCGGCAAGTATGACTCCGATAACCAACTCCTGACCACGAACACCCAGCAGAGCCAAGATCACACCAGCAAGTGCAGGTAAAATAACAATTTTCAAGAACACACATACTGTAGCAGCCGCAAGATCGCCCCGTAACTTCCTGAATGAAAAAGACGCACCAATAGCAATAAGCGCTAAGGGAAGTGACATGCCGGTGACAATACTGAATGCTCTATCAACGATCAGCGGAAGGGGTAATGCGAGAAAACTCCACAACACACCACTAAATGATGCCACAATAAGTGGATTATGTACCACCTGTTTTATCCAGAAAGCTGTCCCCATACTATAACTGTCCCGCCTTTGGGGAAGAATGAGCGCCAAAACTGATAGGAAATTAAGTAAAGGTACCAGGAACCCAAGCAAGATCCCTGCAATCGTAAACCCTTCTTCGCCATAGGCGTTATAAATTATAGCAAGTCCGATATAAGCCAAATTCCCACGGAATGCTCCCTGGCAAAAAGCACCGTGAACAGATGGCCGATACCCTCGAAAACTCGCGTATCCATATGATATAATAAAAACAGCCATAATACTTATAATTAACCCAACGAGCAGTGCCCCGTTAAAGCTCGCTAAGAAATCAGCAGTGGCAATTTTGTAAAATAACAGGGCAGGTAATGCTATGAAATAGATTAATCGATTCAGGTTAAACAAAAACTCGCTGTTCACGAGCCCTGTTCTTTTGAGACCAAATCCGAGACCGATCACTAAAAAAACAGGAAAAACTATGACAAAAATCTGTGCATTCATGACTATTTTAGTATTACATTCTGTCGTAGCCGACAATTGAAAAAACAGAACCCTCGCTGCTTTTGTAAAAACTTGCTGTTATCACGGTTATTCAACAAAAACAATGAATCTTTCTAGGAACAACCTATTGACAACAGGTAACAAATGAATTCATTTACGTCACAATCGAGAATTAATAAATAAAATTTACATCCTGCCGGAAATATCATGACACGTCCGAAAACTGAAGCACTCCTGAAGAAGATAAACTACATTGAAGCCGATGTAGAGATACAAAAACAGATCCTATTTTCCATCCCCTCCGATCAAAAAGCGGTAATGGAAAAAACAATAACCCTTATAGCAGCAAAGAAAAAAGAGATTGAAGAATTGAGGCTGGAATTACAGAGACACGATCCTTCCGAATACGATAGAATTCTTTTGTTTGAAAACGCCGTGACCGCATTCAAAAAAATTGCGCAGGAGACCCCCTTCCAATCAATTGTTAACCGAAACGTCAATGAGGAGTGTGTTTTAGCTCTGCAAAGGGGTGAGGATATCGACTGTTTGATAAAAGCCTGTGACAGTGATAACAACTGGACAATTATTACTCTTGAGGGGGCAATTATGCAATTTCCAGCTGCAGAAGTTGCCGAGGAACCTCCCAAAAAACCTGATTTCTAAAGTCAAAATCTCCTTTTGCTCGCACCTTGTTCTACCAGGCAACTGCTGTTCTCCCGGCACAATTGTGTTGCATCTCTGCCAAGATCCTTAAATTTGACTCTTCTCATTCTCCCTTTTGGAAGTCGAACACCTTTACAGGTTGATGCTCTTGCAACGAAAAATATTCTAAAAGCACTACTACCTTCAGAGTAGACATGTACTGATTATTTTGGTGCCATTCAACATAAGAATATATTCTGTAACGCACTAAATAAATTCAGGATCAGTTACTTTGATCATAGCAAACCCACCCTGAATATTTCTCGTATTGATAATTCCTTTTGAAGTAAGAAATACTTGAGCCTCATATGACCGCGGCCCGGTATCGCAAAGAAGAAAGAAAGATTCGTCGACAGGGATCTCCCCTACTCTCTTTCGCAGCTGGTTCTGCGGCAAATTGAACCACCGACTGCCATATTTTTCTTTAAACGGTGCAGCTTCTTTTTCACCACGGATATCAAGAACCCGAATATCCTTATGAGCGAACTCATATAAAAAATCGGCTGCATCTACAGGTCTGTTATGACCAGCCAAAACGTTATCAAGCGCGTTGCCGGCATTGTTAATGACATCCATAGCCGAGGCAAACGGCGGAGCGTACCCTGTCTCAAGAGTGCATACTTCATCAATATCTAATCCATGCCGAAAAAGGACGGCAACTGTGTCTACCCGCGCTTTGACTGCATCACCATTTTTACCTGCAGCCTCAATACCAAGTATTTTTCTCGACTTCCTATCGGCAAGAAGTGATATGTAGATGAGTTCGGAGCTCGGATAAAAATGGGCATGGTCTGGTTGTGCAACCACAGCATAGATCGGATCAAAACCAGTCTCCTTCGCCTGACGATAGGTGAGCCCAGCTTTGCTGATACCTAAATCAAAAACCTTGACACAAAAAGTACCGACAGTTCCGATGAAATGGCTCTGCCCACCGCTGATATTGGTGGCTATTGTCCTGCCTTGTCGATTGGCAAGTGATCCAAGAGCCATAACCATGTTTTCACCACTGATCAGATTTCTCAGCTCGACACAATCGCCCCCAGCGTAAATGTCTGGATCGCTGGTTCGCATACGCCGGTCAACACTTATTCCGCCAGACATTCCTACTGAAATTCCAGCATTACTGGCAAGCACAGTATTCGGTCGAACTCCTGCTGCAATGATAGCAATATCGGCCTCGACTGATTTTCTCGAAGTTTTGACCTGAAGCTGGTCGGTCTGGCTGCTCTCTGTGATCTCCAACACCTTTTCTTCAAGAAGCAACTCCACTCCATGTCTTTCCAGTTCTTTCGCAGTTATCCTGGCAATACATTTACCAAGAAGTGTAGGGAGTACCTGATCTTCCATCTCGATAAGAGTTGTTTTAATTCCCCAGAGATCGGTCAGGGCTTCAGTGATTTCAAGACCAATTGCGCCAGCACCAATAACCACAGCTTTGCCGACTTTACCTTCTGCCATCAAACCCTTGATCTTTTTGGCGTCATGCAGATCAGACAAGGTAAAAACTCGCTCCAGTTCAGCTCCCGGGAAAGGAGGCCGAACAGCTATTGCACCGGTTGCGATTACCAGTTTATCGTAGTCGAGATATTCTTCTGTTCCGGTATCCAGATGGAGAACCTTCACCCGTTTTTCACTTCGCAGTATCTCCAGGGCTTCAACCCGGGTTACGACCTGCACTCCTTTATTATCCTTAAAAAAAGATTGATCCCTAAGAGCATGGGATGTGGTTTTGCAGAGATCCTCAATATCATTGATATCTCCTCCTACATAGTATGGAATCCCACACCCGCCATAGGAAATTATATTATCTCTATCAATGAGAGTGATTTCGGCATCCGGGTCAAGTCGCCTTAATCTGCAGGCAACTTTTGGACCGAGAGCTACTGCACCGATAATCACAACTTTTTTTGACATGACAGTTCCTTCAAAAAGATATTATTCTTTTAATGAATGAGTTTTTTAGATCGGATACGTCTCTGTTTCTCAGCATTGTAAATGTTTTTTAAAATCCGACAATACCACAAAGTGTGCATTTGCACGTATATGGCTAAAATATATTTTCAGGAGACCGTTCAAGAGACAAAGAATGTAAACCCAGTAAAAATTTATTGCCGAAACCTTCCGCAATCTGGCACCATCAGACAATTGAAACCGCTATTTATTCAACTGACGAGTCTCCATGCAAACCCATATTAATTACCAAGGCCTCATCAACCTATTTGAGCAAGCTGCAAATGATGGAAGAACAACTCTTTTTGAACATGAGGTCTACCAGTTTATTCAATTAATTGGTGGAGAAACGCCACCACAATTTTATCTACTGGAAAAGGAACATCGACTTGATCCGCAAAAGTTGGATATTTTGCCTGGTGAACAGGTAGTGATCAAAATCGTTTCTGAGAACATCCTTCATAAAAGCGATGTTGGTGGAGTCAGAATTGTCAAAAAAAATGGTCAGGATGTTCTTTCTACAATTCGTAAGATGAGCTTTGAAATTCCAGAGAAACTTGCTGAAACAATTCTGCGCCATCCAGACCATACCCCCCCACCCTACCATGGAATCAGCGGTGATAGCCTTCTTACGGCTATAGCCGCAGACATACATGGATACTTGTTGTGTCAGTATATGTCTCCTGACTCAGAAGAATTCGGCAACGAGCTGCTTGTCAGTCTTCGAAACAGCCGTGAGTTTGGCATGATTCTCAGTGCCGGACTGGGGGGCAGGGATACAGAATTGTATGCTGCCCGGTTCAGAAAAGGACAAGCAGTTGTTTCAGCCTCGACCGAACAAGTTGACGGTCATGCTTTTTTTGAATTATTCAGAGAGACTATTTCCTATAAAAAACTAGCTGGTTTAACCCGGGGGCAGAAACGTATTGTCACGGACAGTCAGCTTCTGGAGTGTTTTGAAGCCTTCATACAAATCGCCCGTAATTTCTCATCAGCATGCACCAAATTCCCATATACCATTGAAGAAATCGAAGTGAATCCTTTCGCCTTTAGTGATTATCTGATGATGCCACTTGACGGATTGTGCCGGTTTTCCACACTTAAGAAAATTTTTCCAACCAGACCTGTGGAAAAAATCGACAAACTCCTCCACCCTTCAAAAATTGGCATTGTCGGCGTTTCTAAAAAGAAATTGAATATCGGCCGAATTATCCTGAACAATATTATTGCCAATGGATTTCTCAAGGACCGGATAACACTCATTCATCCGGAAGCAGAAGATATTGACCATATTATTCCTGTGCCTAAACTTACTGACCTGCATTCCAAGGTTGATTTGCTGATCCTTGCTGTAAATGGTGCCCTGGTTCCTGATATGATAGACCAAATACTTACATTTAATCTCGCCGAAAGTGTCATTTTGATTTCCGGAGGACTAGGGGAGCAGAAAGAACAGCAGGATCTCGTCTCCAAAATCCAGGCCAAAATTATTGCAGCACGAAAGCAATCACCACTTGCTCCAATTTTTCTTGGAGCGAACAGTTTAGGTATCCTCTCACACCCAGGCAGTTATGACGCAATGTTCATACCTGATTCAAAACTTCCGAAAAATCGAGGAGTATACAAACGGACAATTGCTCTCGTCAGCCAGAGCGGCGCCTACATGATAACGCGGATGAGCACCCTTACATTCCTCGATCCGTCATACGCGATATCAATCGGCAATCAAATAGATCTGACAGCAGGAGATTTTCTGCAATATCTAAACAAAATTGATGAACTGCAAACCCTGGCGTTCTATATGGAGGGATTCAACGATCTTGACGGTTTGACTTTTTCTCATGCTATCAGGACAGCAATAGAAAGAGGTAAAGAAGTAATCTTCTATAAAGCGGGACGAACCCCGGAAGGAAAAAATGCCTTGTCTGGTCATACTGCCTCAATTGCTGGAGATTACATGGTATGCGAATCATGTATCCATCAGGCAGGGGCAATGGTCGCTGACACTTTCAATGAATTCGAAGGATTATTGAGACTGTCCTGTACACTTTATAAAAAAACAGTTTCAGGGTGCAGACTTGCTGCAATAAGTAATGCAGGATACGAAGCGGTGGGTATTGCCGATAATATCCTAGGCGAAGATTACCGTTTGGAAATGGCGGGGTTTAGCCAAAAGTCTGTGGATGCACTTCACACCCTACTTTCCGGTGCCGGCCTTGACAGTCTAACCAGTGTTCAAAATCCATTGGACATCACTCCAATGGCTTCTGCAGATGTCTATAGAAATGTTATCCAAACATTATTAGAGGATGATAATATCGACGCCCTGGTGGTAGCCATCGTTCCTTTAACTCCTATTCTTCATACCCTGCCGGAGGAACTTGAACGTGATAATGACTTTGGGACAGACGACTCGATAATCAAGCGAATTGCCAGACTCAATCAGTCTTCCCCCAAACCTTTGGTGATCGTTGTCGATAGTGGTAAATTGTACGATCCAATGGCTGAGGGTTTTCAGAATCATGGTTTCCCGGTTTTCAGGTCTGCCGACATCGCTGTCAGCGTTCTAGGAAAATATATTCACAATCGGATTCAAACTTCGCCAAAACGAACAGTGAATTTACCTGTACAACCTGACGACTGATAGTCTGGTACGATCATCGATTTACTGGCTCCTGCCTCCAGCAATCGAACTATCTTGGTTATATACACTACAGACATAGCAGCATTGATTCATCCCTACACCTTGCGGTTCATAGTCTGCACAATCAGACCAGGTTGCTGCACATCTCAATTTATGTTCGGAACATTTTTTTTAGATTCCAGGCCTGCATTTTTTAATTAAACATTATTACGTCGGCGAAACAACAGACCCTGCATGACATGTAGTTTCACCAAAAGGTTACCTGTCAAATATTAGATTTTTTAGTTGCCGGTACAATTTGCACAAATACCAGCAAAGTATAGTATGATTTACCAGTATCCTTAATGTATTAAAACAGAAACAGTCATAGATTCGAATTCCGTTAAATTCTGTTACCATAGTATTTATTCAGATCACTTTCGGTTAAAACCAATTGATAATAATGAAGTTCTATGGTACGAATTTCCTGTTGTCGGATCAGTTTAATTGCCGACATTTTCGTCTGGCTCTGAGAGTATATACTAGGTCTACTGGAGAAATATTTCATGATTCAGTCAACTTGTCCGACATCCTCTCAACACACTTTAGACCGGTCCCGGTCTTTGAAGTCTTTCGCAGTACACTTTATTTTTAATGCTTCACCTTAAGTTATAAGTGCCGTATTTTTTAACTTGGCTCGATCCGGGCCTCAATCTAACAAAGGAGTGAACAATGGTATTAGATCCTACGAAACATGCAGATTGGGAGATTGCACAAGAAGCAGAAAAAACGATGCTGACGATTTACGAGATTGGTGAAAAACTCGGATTAACCAAGGAAGAACTACTCCCTCAGGGCCACTACATTGCAAAAATTGATTTTAGAAAAGTTCTTGATCGTCTCAAAGACAAACCAGATGGTAAATACATCGACGTTACAGCAATTTCTCCCACCCCACTTGGAGAAGGCAAGTCAACCTCTTCCATGGGCCTCGTTCAGGGTCTCGGCAAGATAGGTAAAAATGTCTGTGCGGCAATTCGTCAGCCTTCCGGGGGCCCAACCATGAACATCAAGGGCTCTGCAGCCGGTGGTGGTCTCGCTCAGTGTATACCGCTTACTCCTTTTTCTCTGGGGTTCACTGGCGACATCAATGCGATCATGAACGCCCACAACCTGGCCATGGTTGCCCTGACTTCCCGTCTGCAGCATGAAAGAAATTACACTGACGAGCAGCTGGAGCGACTCTCCGGCATGAAACGTCTTGATATTGACCCAACCAATGTTGAAATGGGTTGGATCATGGATTTCTGCTGCCAGGCACTTCGTAATATCATCATCGGAATTGACGGCGTTAACGGAAAATCCGACGGTTTCATGATGAAGTCTAAATTCGGTATAGCTGTTTCCTCAGAAGTTATGGCTATTCTCTCAATCGCAAGAGATCTGAAAGATATGCGCGAGAGAATGGGTAAAATTGTAGTCGCATACAGCAAAAAAGGTAAACCAATTACCACCGAAGACCTGCAGGTTGCCGGAGCCATGACTGCTTGGATGGTTGATGCACTCAACCCATCTCTCATGCAGACCCTTGAAGGGCAGCCGGTCATCGTCCATGCCGGTCCTTTTGCAAATATCGCTATTGGACAGAGTTCCATTATCGCTGATAGAATCGGCCTGAAACTTGCCGACTACCACGTTACCGAATCCGGTTTTGGTGCTGATATCGGGTTTGAGAAATTCTGGAACCTCAAATGCCGTTACTCCGGTCTGAAGCCTGACTGTGCAGTTGTCGTTGCAACCATCAGAGCACTGAAATGCCACGGTGGTGCACCGGTTCCTGTCCCAGGTAAACCAATGCCGGAAGAGTACAGTAGCGAGAATGTTGAATGGGTAGCTGCAGGTTGTGCTAACCTCATTCATCATATCAGAAACGTCAGAAAAGCTGGAATTGCACCAGTCGTCTGTATCAATGCCTTCTACACCGATACCGATGCTGAAATCGCCAAGGTTCGTGAGCTTTGTGAGGCAGAAGGTGCCCGTGTCGCCCTCTCCAGACATTGGGAAAAAGGTGGCGATGGTGCTATCGAATTTGCTGAGACCGTTGTTGAAGCATGTGAAGACAAAACCGAATTCAAGTTCCTTTATGAGCTTGATATGCCCATCAAGGAAAGAATTGAGCTCATAGCCAAAGAAGTCTACGGTGCTGACGGTGTCGATTATTCGGCAGATGCCAACAAGGCTATCGCCAGAATTCAGGCAGATCCGGAACTCTCTAAAATGGGCATGTGTATGGTCAAGACACATCTGTCCTTGTCTGATAATCCAGCGCTCAAAGGTGTACCCAAAGGCTGGAGACTCACTATCCGTGAGGTTCTGACCTATGGTGGCGCCGGTTTTATCGTACCTGTTGCCGGTACTATCAGCCTCATGCCTGGAACTGGCTCAAACCCGGCCTTCAAGCGTGTTGATGTCGATGTTGAAACTGGTAAAGTTGAAGGTGTTTTCTAAAATAATTTCTTGAAAACCGCTGGATGAAGAGAACGTTCATTCTCTTCATCCAGTTCTTTCCCCAGTCTGATATTACAAACACGACATTTAGAAAGGAGTAAAACAATGACTGCTGAAATAATTAGTGGTACCGAAATACGCAAAGCAATCATCTCTGAAATTACAGAGGAAGTAGCTGAAATGAAAGCAAAGCATGGCAAAGTGCCAGGCCTTGTCACTATCCTCGTTGGCAGCAGCCCTGCATCAATCAGCTATGTAACCTTGAAAGTTAAAACCGCCATTAGCTGTGGTTTTCACGAGATCCAGGATGATCAACCGGATGATATTTCCGAAGCCGATCTGCTGGCATTGATCGATAAGTACAACAATGACCCTGCAATTCACGGTATACTCGTTCAACTACCGTTACCAAAACATATTGATGACAAAAAGGTTCTCGACGCTATCGATCCGGATAAAGACGTGGACGCTTTCCATCCTGTCAACGTTGGTCGCCTGATGATAGGTGGCGATGCTGTCCGTTTTTTACCATGCACACCGGCAGGTATTCAGGAGATGATCGTCCGTTCCGGTACTGAAACATCAGGAGCTGAAGTCGTCGTGGTTGGACGCTCTAATATTGTTGGTAAACCGATTGCGATGATGATGGCTCAGAAAGGTGTTGGGGCAAATTCCACGGTAACAATCGTACACACCCGCACCAAAGATCTAGCCGGCCACTGCAAACGGGCGGATATACTTATCGTTGCTGCAGGTGTTCCGGACCTGGTTAAACCAGAGTGGATTAAACCCGGTGCCACCGTAATCGATGTTGGTGTAAACCGTGTCGGCATGAATGAAAAAACAGGCAAAGCTATTTTAAAAGGCGATGTAGACTACGATAAAGCTAAAGAGATCGCCGGTAAGATCACTCCAGTTCCTGGCGGTGTGGGTCCAATGACCATTGCAATGTTGATGAAGAACACTCTTACCTCTGCCAAAAAAAGTCTGGGAATATAACTTCAACTGCCAAGAGATAATCTGTAAACAAAAAAGCGGAGAGAACGATGTGATCGTTCTCTCCGCTTTTTTGTACCTAATAACTGGAAACCTTGTTTTATTTTTCTTAGTGATGGTGGTGACCGTGGTGATGATGCCCTTCTTCTCCATCCGATTTGGGGCCACCTGCCGTATGAAGTGCTTTGCCCAACTCGGCATTGACTGTTGCCATCATCTTGACCGCCTCTGTAATATGGTCAGACAAAGCTGTCTGTCCTTCCTCGGTCATTATCGTGCGCCATTTTTCAAATTCTTCAACGTGGCCTTTGTTGTGCTCTATCCAGTGTTGCAGCATAACACGTAATTTCTCAACATTATCCATTATTTCTCCAATTGATATTGCCATTTACTCGGTTATCCCTTCCATTAATGCCAAGACAGATTCTACCCTGTCTGATGTAAAACAACCTTGCCTGCGGCAAAATCGATTCGGCGAACAGCAACGCCCAAAAACTCCTTAGCACCCTCGAATAAAGTGGTTATTTTCAAACCATTTTCAATAACTTCCAACGTAGTTACGTTCTCGAGCAGCAGCTCTTCCCCTCCACCTTTCTCAACCAAAACACTCGTCTGACACATCGAAAACCTCTATATCATATGATTGTACCGCTAGTCAACTTCTGGTCGTGGATACAGCCCGGATCTTTCTACTATCTCAGGAACTTTTTCTTCCCATTCGATAGCCATGATATGAAAACCGCTCACTCCGGTACATTCTTTTAACCTTTGAATAGCCTCAACCGCAATAGTTATTCCCTCCTCGGCCTGCTTGTCTTTAGGAACTCCTGACAATCTATCGATCAGCTCCTTCGGGACATCCATTCCGGGGACAGCACGGGCCATATATTTTGCCATACCAACCGATCGCATGGGTGTAATGCCGGGCAATATAAAAACCTTCTCATGCAGACCCCGTTCCACAACTCCCTTCATCCACAATTCAAATTTATCGAGGTTGTAAACGCATTGGGTCTGAATAAATTCTGCTCCGGCTGCGATTTTTTTAGCAAGCCGTGGTACCCTGATATGGAAGGGGTCAGCAAATGGATTAGCAGCGGCACCTATAAACATATTGGGCGGTTCCTTGATGGCATCGCCACCAAGGAACTTTCCTTCATCACGCATATACCTGGCTGTCTGGATAAGTTGCATGGAATCCAGATCAAAGACATTCTGCGAACTAGGATGATCACCAAAACTTTGGTGATCTCCGGACAAACAAAGAATACTGTTAATGCCAAATGAAGCTGCTCCGAGGATATCACTTTGCAGAGCAATCCGGTTCCTATCTCTGCACACCATCTGCAAAGCAGGTTCAAGTCCCTCATTTTTCAAATGAATGCAAGCTGCAAGGCTACAGAGCCTGGTCACAGAAGTCTGGTTATCAGTGATATTAATGCAATCAACATGGTTTTTAATTAAATGTCCTTTCTTAATGATCCCAGCCGATTCACTGGATCTCGGTGGCCCGCATTCGCTGGTAACAGCCATATGACCGTTTTTTAGTACTTTTTCGAGTTTGCTATCTGTTTTTATTTCCACGATTAAAAGTCCTCCAGCTTAAATGATCGAGGTCCACCTGCACGATCTTTTGACCAATCTTTTACAGGGGCTAACTTCTCATAATCATCCATTTTCCCTAGAGCTTCCAGGCGATCCACAACCAGCTGCCATGCACAGTCAATTTCTTTGGATATTTCACATTTTCCATTTGACGAACCGCCGCACGGACCATTGAAAAGACGCTTGCAACAGCGGCTAACCGGACATACGCCACCGGTCGTACCAAGAACACAGTCTCCGCATGCCTGGCACATCTCGGTAAACAGCCCATCCTGTTTCACATCTCCCAAAAATGTTGTGTTTAAAGCCGGATACACCGGAGTGCTCATGTATTTTCTTGCGACAAACTGAACACCAATACCACAGGCAAGGCTGAGAACCGCCTCAGATTTGTCAAGCAATTCTTTTGCGGATTCAAAGAAGGGGTGTTCACATTGTCTTTCAATGCCGCCGTTCTTTATATCAATCTCGATTTCTTCTTGTGTCGCCCGCATGCGAAGAAGGGAGGCAAGGATTTCTGCCTCTTTATTTCCGCCTTGATGACAGACGGCAACACAGGTATTACATCCAAAGACGGTCAATTGTTTGTGACTTTTAACCATCTCCCATATTTCATCAAATGGTTTCTGCTCTCCTATAATCATAGCTACTCCACTCCTTCATATAAACAGTAATTCCGGAAAAAAATATGTCAGGCAACCTGTTTCTCGGGTTCAGCGGCTTCTTTTTTTTTCTGAAGTGCAAACCAAATGGGTGATGGCCCCATGGCAATAATTTTTTCGGTGAATTCAGTACAGATCTCTGCCCACCTCGGACCTTGCGCAGCAGACAGATTATAAAATTCGACCCTTTCGGGGTTTATCCCGATCATATGCAACATCCCTTTTACCTTTTTCACTCTTTTCACAGCATTCAGATTTCCTTCCAGGAAATGACATTGGCCTTCCAGTCAGCCTGCGGCAAAAACTCCATCGACACCCCGTTCAAAGGCTCGCAGTATATAGACCTGGTCGAGTTTACCGGTGCAGGGTAATCGCACCACCTTGACGTTGGGCGGATACTTCAATCTCATCACCCCTGCAAGATCAGCTGCCGCAAAGGCACAATAATGACAGGCAAATGCAATAATATTCGCCTTCCAGCTGGCGGGTGCCTCCTGTAATCTTTCCGGACTTTTCGGTTTTTCAATTTTTTCTGCGTCAATCGACATTATCCTTTCCTTCTAGTTGACTTGACCAATTGAATAATTGTATTCACCAAACTCCGACTGCTTTATCCTGTGAATAAATCAGAATATTTTTATGAGGTTTCGGTGACCGAATCTATCATCGCTAAAAGTTGATCATCACGAAAATAGTTAACCTGGTACGCTTTGGCAGGACAGACCCCGGCACAGATACCGCACCCTGTGCATTTTACTTCATTGTGACTGACCCGACCGTCTTCATCAATAAAAGGTGCTCCGAAGGGACACTTCTTTACGCAAGCCAGGCAGGACATACAGATATCCCTGTTGTGTTTGGATATCACTCCGGAGACGGTTAATTTTTCGTTTGATAGCAGAGCACCAACTCGACCAGCAGCTGCAAGAGACTGGCTGACGGTTTCCTCCAGATTTTTTGGAGCATGGGCAAGACCGGCTAAAAAGAACCCTTCACTTGGAAAATCCACTGGTCTCAGTTTGACATGGGCCTCAAGCAGAAAACCGTCAACATTACAGGTCAGTTTAAATTTTTTAGCAAATTCATCACCATCCGACTGTGGTCTCAAACCGGTCGAAAGAATAAGATAGTCGGCATCAATGGCCATCTCCTTGCCTAGTACCTTGCCGGCCAGGGTAACCTTGACCTTGTCGCCCACAGCATCCACTTTGGGTTTTTCATCAGGAGTATACAGAAAGAACAGGACCCCAAGGTCCCTTGCCCGACGGTAGTAATCTTCTTTGAGTCCATAGGCGCGCATATCACGATAAATGACCACTACCTGCGCATCAGGTGCCTTTTCCTTGATAGCGATGCTATTCTTCAAGGCATCCTGGCAACAAATCCGGGAACAATAATTATTCGGGTCCTCTCGGGAGCCGACGCACTGGATCATCACATAGCACTTGTCACCTTCAGGTCCTCTATCGGCAAGGATGTTTTCCAATTCACGCTGGGTGATAATCTTATCGGACTGGTCATAATCATATTCAACGGGATGATACTCTTCACCGCCAGTGGCGATCAGCAAAGCACCGTGTCCAATATTTTTCTGATCTGTCAGAGTCGTTTCAAAATTACCGACAAAGCCATCAATCTTTTCAACCGTTGTTCCCAAATGGAGGGTGATGGCTCCATTGTTTTGCACCTTTTCCACAACATCCGCCAGGAATGTCTGAACATCATCACCTTCCAGGTTGGAGCGAACATTTCTCAGAAGTCCCCCCAGGGTTTCGGCTCTTTCAACCAGATGAACGGCGTATCCCTGGTCAACCAGAGAAAGGGAGGCCGTCATGCCGGAAATGCCACCACCTACCACGAGGGCTGTATGATTGACGCCCACCGAGGCAGTTGTTACAGGAACCAGTCTCATGGTTTTGGCAACATTCATATTAACGATTTCTATCGCCTTGTCTGTCGCTTTTTCATTGTCGTGCATATGACACCAGGAACACTGTTCCCGGATATCAGCCAACTCAAAGAGGAACTTGTTCAACCCAACTTCACGAATTGTATCTTGAAATAATGGTGCATGAGTTCGAGGAGTACAGGATGCCACAACAACTCTGTTTAAATTTTTTTCCTTGATCAGGTCTCTGATTTTCTGTTGTCCATCAGGGGCACATGCGTAGATAATCGTCTCAGAGTGTGCAACTCCCGGCTCTTTTGCAGCAACTTCAGCAACCTTTTTAACATCAACAGTACCGGCAATGTTGGTGCCACAATGGCAGACAATGACACCGATTCTTGGATCCTCCCCCTCTATATCTCGTTCATCAGGAAGAATGACCTCCTCGACCTCGGTTCCACGACGATCACCGAGAAGAGCCATCGCCTGTGCAGCAGCACCACTGCCCTGAATGACAGTTTCCGGAATGTCTTTTGGCCCCTGGTAGATACCTGCTACATATACACCTTTTCGCGAAGTTTCTACCGGGCGCAGCTTAGAAGTCTGGGCAAAACCATACTCATCTGTTGCAATACCGAAGATTTCAGAGAACTCAATGGCATCGTCACGAGGCTCAAAACCAATGGAGAGAATAACCATATCATACTCTTCTCTGACCAGTCTTCCATCCTCTCCAACCGAGTGAATGAGCAGATTCTTGGTTTCAGGATCTTCAACCACCTCTGCAACCATTGCCCGCTTATATACGACTCCCGCATCTTTTTTTGCTTTGTCTATATATTTATCGAAGTCCTTGCCAAAAGCTCTGAGCTCCATGTAATAAATGGTCGACTCCACTTCATTGTCATGCTCCTTGGCGATAATTGACTGCTTGGCAGCGTACATGCAGCAAACCGAGGAGCACCAGGGGTTGCCATTGTGAGCGTTTCTCGAACCAACACACTGAATCCAGGCTAACCGCTTGGGATGTCCCCCGTCTGAGGGGCGCACAACAGTTCCACTGCATGGCCCTGATGCCGATAAGAGTCGTTCAAACTGCAGTGCGGTAACGACATTTTGTAATTTGCCATAGCCGAACTCCTGTCTAATCTCCGGCTGATAGGTTTTGAGACCGGGCGTGAGAATGACCGAACCAACCTGAACGTCGATCAGTTTATCCTGATCTTCGAAGTTTATAGCCTTTGCCTCACAGACCTTTTCGCATTTTCGGCATACATTTTTTGTCAGGTAAAGACAGTGCGCCGGGTCAATTGCCCGGGTGTTCGGAACGGCCTGCGGAAAGAGTGCATATATAGCTTTTCGTTTATCTAGACCCTGATTAAAGACATTGAAAACCTTTGATGGACATTTGGGCTCACAGTCGCCACAGCCAGTGCAGCGATCCGGGTCAACATACCGAGCTTTCTGCTCTATTGTTGCAGTAAAATTACCCTCATGACCTGATACGCCTACGACCCTGGCCATAGTATGCATTTTAATATTGGGATGTCGACTGGATTCCACCATGCGAGGAGAAATCATACACATAGCGCAATCACCGGTGGGGAAGGTTTTGTCCAGTCTGGACATAGTCCCTCCGATTGACGGTTCATCATTGATCATGTGAACCATCAGGCCGCTATTGGCAAGATCGAGAGCAGCCTGCATCCCTCCTATGCCTGAGCCAACTACCAAAACTGATCCTATCCTGTCGTTTTTCTCCTGCTTGGGGGTAATCCTGGTCACAAAAAGATCCTCCATGAGATTGGCCCCGATAAGTAAACCGCCAGTTGTATTGTTGCTTCCAGCTGTTTACAGCGGGTATGCACCATATATTCGGGTTAAACAATGTATCGGTAAAGGATTCGACCTACAGCATTATAATAAATTAATACTGTTATGATAGCTTTTTTTTCTTATCAGTGACCTTTTACATATAAAAATGATAAATTTCATAAATATTTCTTTAAATTCAAAGCAAAGCTCGTTTAATATCGTACAACGCTTTGTTTTCGCGTATTTTCTTGACATATTTCCGATATTTTGATTGCATCAAAATTTGGCCATATCGAATAAGAGAAGTATTCCACGCCATTTTCCTCGTATAAAATTACTTCTCAATTATGATTGTAATAAGTTGGAATTGCGAGGAACTTTTATTTCTATTACAACATGGTGAGCAATATAAAAAATCTCTTATCAAGTGATTGGAACTCTGCTTGTCGTCTGTCAAATGAAAGAAAGAGGAACCGTACATGACCACCCCATCCCCTGAACTCCACCTCCATACTCCCAGGATTCTCGTCATTGATGACGAGCCCAGAATTCGTGATGCCTGTACACTCGTTCTTGCTGATAAAGGATTTGATGTTGCTGCTGCCTCGGATGGTGAACAGGGGCTCCAAATGATCAAAGAGAAGCATTATGATATTGTGCTGGTCGACCTTATGATGCCAACCATCTCCGGTTTCGATGTGCTCAGCGAAGTGCGCAATCACCACCCGGATACTGTGGTTATTGTTATTACCGGTTATGCAACCCTTGAGCACTCGATTGAGGCGATGAAAAAAGGGGCTTTCGACTTCATCCCAAAGCCCTTCACACCCGATCAGCTGCGGGCGGTAGTGGATAAATCGCTACGCTACACCTCTGCTTTACAGGATATCGCCGATTCCAAATCGAGACTGAGGGTTTTGGTCAATCGTCTCACGGATGGCGTCATGACCACCGATCCCCGAAAACTCATAGTCCAGATTAATCCCTCATTCCTCCACATGATTGGCCATCACGGAGAGGAGGTTGTTGGACGGCATATTAATGATATTATTAATGATATAAATCTGCTCGCATCAATTGATCAGGCACTTGAAATGTCTCCGGACACCTATATGGAAATAACCAACGAAATTCAGTTTATTGATGACCGCGGAGAAGAAAAAATTTTCAGTGCCCGCTGTGCACCATTTCGAGGACGCACCAACGAAAATCTTGGGACGATAACAGTCCTGCACGACATTACTGCCCTGAAAAAAATGGACCAAATGAAATCAGACTTCGTTTCTATGGTTTCCCATGAAATACGAAGTCCGATGAATTCGCTCCTCATGCAGCTAAAAATAATCAGCGACGGATTAGCTGGTGCTGTCACAGAAAAACAGCAACAAATTTTACAAAGGGCATCAGATAAAATTCTGAACCTTAATAATCTGGTCACCGAGCTTCTCGATCTTTCCCGAATTGAATCCGGTCTTATTTCTCACGAAAAAGAACAAGTCGATATGGGGCAACTCCTCGCCGACCAAATATCTTTTCACAGTGCCTATGCAGAAGAAAAAAAGACAACTCTTCATCTCGACTGCCCAGCCAACCTCCCTTCAATCCTCGCCAACAGGCAAAATATGGAGGAAGTCTTTTCTAATCTCATTACCAACGGTATTAAATATTCACCAACCGGCAGCACTATCACATTGTCGGCAGCTGTCGAAAATGAATATTTAAAGTTACTGGTTGCCGATACAGGTTTTGGGATATCCGACGATGAGCTGGCTCATATTTTCACTCGTTTTTATCGAGTAAAAGACGCAATAACCAGGGATATACAGGGAACTGGCCTCGGGCTTGCCATCGTTAAGAGCATAATCGAGTCTCAGCATGGAAGGATCAGCGTCACCAGTGAGGTAGGGAGGGGAACAACCTTTACGATTCTCCTCCCACTTTCTGAGGTGTGAGATCATATCGTTCTTGACACATAGTAGCTTCGGTGTGCGATATGAATCACGAATCACGTAACGCGCAGTGATAATTAAAAACCATGGTGTTCAGCGAGTTTCTCAAACATCTGGGCAAGCCCTGTGCCAAGAAAAAATGTCGAATCAATTCCCAGGTTATCTCCCACGCTTTTATCGAAAAACAAGTTCAGGCTTGCCTCCAACCCTTCCTCCGGTTTCCAATAGCAAACCATAATTGGTACGAGAGGAAAGGGGTAGAGAACGACTGACACGTCAGATTCAAATCGTTTTTCAACTGTTTTCCCATCAAACATATGGACGATATCATCAAAAAAATCGGTATACTCGTCGGCGAGATGTTTTAGGACATCCTCTCCTCTTTTTTTAAACAACGGATATTTTTCCTTACCGCCGGCAATCTCTCTGAAGGATATCCAATCACCGGAGACAGGTATTCCTTTACACTTCAAAACATAATCGAGCAGCGGGATAACCACCCAGGGATTCACATGGATATCGGTAGACAGGGTTCCGTCTTTACCTATTCCAATTTTTTTTCCCAGTACTTGGACCGTTAATGCTGTTCCATTGAACTGTCCGCGAATTCGGTCGGCTGCAGCCGTATAATCGAGCTTCACTACTTCATGTATAAGAGAAGAGATATACTCCTCTTGATTTTCTTCAGGTCTTTTCTGTTTATTATGTTCATCTGAAAACCTAGCAATCTCAATATTACTCAGATTGGGGCACTCATGTATCCGGCGATTCCCCATATATACAGCACCAGCAAAGGCAAGGCAGGTTTTTTCACCACACTTTCTACAATTACTTCTATCAAGAACACTAAATATTTCCATTGCGTTTTTAGCCACCACCATATCTTAACCTCCATTCCATCAATACTTGGAAATGAATCTTTCACCGATAGTAATAAATCCTCACATATAAGAGAGTAACGCTTCTTCTATTTTTGCTCAACCAAGACTTGACGGGGCCTGTTGAATTAGAGTAACACTAGACTGTCGCTTGTTCTCATTTCTTTAACATATTATTGTTAATTCAATTATCTAATTCCTTTCTGATCTTATATAAGAAGCCAATATATGAAAAGTAATTCTTTGATCTGTGTTACAGGTCTTTTATGCATAGTTATACAGCCATTCCTGCATACTTCAGCTTTGTCGGCCCCCCTTCCAACTGATGAAATTCATATTTCAGATACTCAGGACTCTGTCTTATCCGAAGACATCTCATCTGGTAATTGGTGGACACGTCAACCGAAAGAAAAAAAGCTATTATACACAACAGCCACAGCCGCTGCCGTCATAGGAGTATGGGGTGTCACACAGTGGGACTACGGATCATCCGACTGGCATAAGGCAGATGAAGGATGGTTTGGGGAAGATTCCAAATATGGAGGAGCCGACAAACTCGGACACTTCTGGTCAACTTATGTCCTTTCAGATGCCCTAACCGGTCTTTACAAACACTGGGGGTATCCATCCAGGAAAGCGAATACCTACGCTGCACTTTCTGCCTGGACAGTACAGGCAGTTATGGAAATCTTTGATGCCACAAGTGAAAGTCAGGGGTTTTCCACGGAGGATGTAGTAATGAATACTATTGGTGCCCTGACAAGCGTACTGATGGAAAGGTATCCGGAAATCGATCGAAAGATTGATTTTAGAGTAGAATATGTTCTGGAGACCGATTTCAATAATTTTTTTGATGATTATTCCAACCAGTTTTATTCCATAGTTTTGAAGCTCGAGGGCTTTGACTCGATAGAAAATAATTTTCTCAAATATCTCGAATTTCATGGCGGTTATTACTCCAGAGGATATGACACAGATGAGGTAGACAAAAATCGTTCTTTTTACGCCGGAATCAGTTTCAATTTTTCAAGGTTGCTCCACCAGAATGGTTGGAGTAAATCAGGAAAAGTACTAGAATATCTACAGGTTCCTTACACAGTACTCAAAGCTTCGCATGATCTTGATTAATTTGCTGGTAGCAAGATTTTTCATAGGCGATTATGATATACACCAGACAATATTGTCAATGTAACTATTTCAGGAAAATAATGAGTTCATTAAAAATCTAAGGAGAATGCAATGAAAGCAATAATCTCAAAAGAATGTATGGGCGACAGAAACTGCAACAAATTGTGTCCTGATGTATTTGAATACGATGAAGATCAACTTCTTTCCATTGTCAAACATGATGAAATCCCAAAACACCTTGAAGATATTGTACGACAGGCTGCTGCTGAATGCGGTGCTGACGCAATCACCATAGAAGAATAACGGAGAACCCCGACATGCCAAGTTTTCGAGAAAGTAAAACAGCAAAGAACCTGCTGCTTTCCTACTCAGCAGAAACTCAGGCAAGAACTCGATATAATTTTTTTGCCATTCAGGCTCGCGACGAAGGCCATATTCAAGTAGCCAATCTCTTTGACGAAACCGCGAATCAGGAATTCGAACATGCGCTTCGATTTTTCAAATTCTTCAACGGTGGAGAGCTTGAAATAACTGGTAAATTTCCTTCCGGGGTCATCGAAGAGACCCACGCAAATCTTCTCAGCTCAGCCGAACTGGAGCTATATGTCCATGATCATATGTACGGCGTCTTTGCTGTGGAAGCCGAAAAAGAAGGATTTTCGAGGGCCGCAGATACCTTTCACGCCATAAATGTAGCTGAGAAAAATCACGAACTGATGTTTCGCGCCCTTGCAGAAAACCTCTCGTCCGGCCGAGCTTTTGAACGTGAACAGGTGGTTACCTGGAAATGTCTCAGCTGCGGTTATTTGCACGAGGGCAACACTCCTCCGGATAAATGTCCGGCCTGTGTCAAGCCACCCGGTTATTTTGAAGTATTCAACAAGAATTGGTAATAAAAAAGGCCGTCGCATAAATGCGACGGCCTTTTTTATTGTGATCCCCCTACTCTTCTACCCTGTGTTTCTCATGACTGCCTGGCAAAATGATGTGTAACAGGTTGTATCGAAAGTATACCAAGAATCTGAATACCCAAACAGAGTGCTTTCGATTTAGCGGCTCAAACAACCATGGAGGCAAACAGATTTCACCGCATCCGAAGTCTCGTTACGTTCGCTTATCTTCTTTGTTGCAGGCAATTGCACCAGACTATTATCGAAGGTGAACTGATCTGCTTCTCGCCCTACAACGATCAGTTTAGACTAACTTTGTTCATGAAAAATGCAGGCTAGAGAATTGAAAGCACCTTCTCAATGGCCTTCTGCAACCCCTTGCTATGAATCTTACCGGCGAAGTGAACCGGACTTTTACCATTAATAGGATCCCAGCCACCTGGGTCGGCATAACAGTAGAATTGGGTTTCGAGGCCGATTTTTCGTACTGCATCATCCGCCGGGTGGCCAACAAGCCGTCTGGCGGCCTCCCAGGAAGCGCCGCATGGAGCTCCTCGGATCACTTTAATGTCCGCAATTCTCCCATCCTCAATTTCAACTTCAAATTCCGGAGCACCAAAATTATTGCCATAGCTGCCAAGACCAACCTGCCTTGGTAGACCGCATCAGGTAGGTGGCGTTAGGATACCTTTGCCGAGTATCTTTTTGCCAGAGGCAATGAGCGGAATCCGCTTTTTCTCACAGATGGCGGCCAAATCCGTAGACAGATCATTGTGACGCATAAAATCAAGTACCAGGTCACAGGAAACATCGCTCGGAAGATATTCACTGGTATCATCCATTACCGGCGGCAAAATCGCATCGATATTTATAATTTCAAGTTCAAAAAGATCACTACCATATTTTCTCAGGCCGCTGATTTTTTTCTCACCACTTCCGTTTTGCTGGAAGACCATGAGTTTTTGTAATGATTTCAACATATTTCCTTTCATTGCAGCACCCTCGTCCATCTTACAGTTGACAAATTGACAAGAACTCTCGATATGATGGAACTAAATATCGAGCCTGACCCATCGAGTACAGTACCTGTATACTGCCTCAAGTAATTTTTTCCTATTTTGTGTGTCATGGACCAGTACACGAAAATCCCCTGTCAAATTCCGACAGAGTATCATCCCGGCAACCAATTCATTTTTTTGGGTTCGAAAGATAACGGTAAGCGGTGAATCGACCTCATCAACCACCAGTTCATCATCCTGGAACTGATAATAGGCCATCTGTGCGAGGGTATGAAATTCATGCTTTGCATGTGCACTATCTTTTATAGTGAGCGCTTTAATATACCCCGGTTCCCGGAGAGCGATCTCCGGGACAATAATGACGCTTTCACAATCATCAATTGTAACCGATGCTACCTGGATAGTTATTGTATCACTCATCTTTTCTTTTTTTCGTTAATATTGAGTGACCCTCCGGCTGCAAGCACCTATAAAGAC
>JBARUR010000380.1:0-4443 GCA_049645845.1 Desulforhopalus sp.
GGGGTAGCCCACCTGTCCGTCACCAACATTTCAGCCGTTCAAATAAACCCGGACCTTCAAAAGCATCTGATTGTATGGCGCAACAATAGTTTGCGGGACATAACCTTTTTCTGCAAGACAATTAATATTGAGCTGACCATAATAGGTAAGGCCAAAGAACGCGACTCCGGCGCCCAGGACAAAAAAGAAGATATTGACCTTCAATTTCTGCATGGCGGTCTTCTTTATTTTGTCGGCCGTAATTTTTCTGACCATGAGCTCGCCGGCAGTGAGTTTTTTTTCAGTTTCCTTTTCCATATTAACCTCCCTTAAAAGGGTGCGATCGTGAACCCGAAAAAATTCGCGGGCAGACAACCAAGTTTTACCAAGAATACAGTGGCTATTCCCATCCCCAGGACGAAAAAAGTAGAGTTAAGCTGGACAGAATTAACAAAAGCCACTCTTCTATTTCTTTTGGTCTGTGGAGATTGATATTTCCTTCTTCTTTTCCTTTTCGAATAGATATTCATCTTTATTCTCCTTGACTTCGTTATTTAAAACGAATTATTCATATTTTTATTATAAACTATGCACGCAAATATTAATATTAAAATCAACATAATTAACTGTATTTACTTCTAATATACTTCTTGACACTCAATAACCTTGCCTCTCAAAAATGAAATAATATAATTTCAAGAAATCCTTGCAAGTATTTAATATCTCTATATAGGAATATATAAAAGTATGAATTTAAAATAACGTGTGGAGAGCACTTTTTTGAAAAAAGATGAATTATTTTTGGATTGGGGGATCATTGGCCGACAAAGAGGTTTTGCCGGTCAGGGTTGTTTTGATTGTCTGGAGGGAGGGATGACCTGGTAGTTGCGATAAGTGCCAACTTTTGTCTGGAAGGATGTGAGCGGCCGGAGGGACCCCGGGTATTTGATCTTGATAAACAAAATGACATTGCCGGCCAGAGGAATAACTAATCAGCTGGCCAGGCGGTTTTGATCAAGAAACTCTCGCCAAACTCTCGCTTACCAATCGGTTCAGGCTTACTTTTTTTTCCGCCGCTTTAATTGATAAAGCCCTATGAGTATCGGCAGTTACTCTAACCTGAAACTTTCCGCTATATTTCTTGGTAGCCAGTGGTTCTGGCACTTTCTCGCCATTGCTTACAAGGTCGGTCACTGTGTCGGCCACAACCTGCCGAATGCCTTTCAATGCTTCTTCCTGGGTCTGATCAAGCCAACTCAAACTGGAAAATTCAGCGCACAGACCGACATACTCCTGGTCCTCTTCTGACCAGGTAACTCGATAGGTATAATGATCATGTTGTAACATTGTCGTACCTCCTTATTTCTTCAACTTATCGATAGCCTTCAAAACTTGCCGGACCTGATAAGCCTTTGCCTTACCTTTGCTATCCTGAATGTTCACCCGTGGATCGCCCAACCATGGCGTTTTATAAATTCGGTGACTCGTGCCCTCTTGTCTCGCCTTGCCGAAAAAATACTCGCAGACTTTGCATAAATCGGAAAATTTGACATTACAGGGGTTTCCCTGCATGGCTTTTATGAGTTCGCTTATTTTATCCATGAGTATATAGTATCAATAGTAATACCATTTGTAAAGAAGGAGGAAGTCTTAATCTCGAAAATAAAAAAGACCGGTCAGCCAAGTGAATTTTGAATATCACAAAAGGTCGGCCTTGATGGAGGATTTTGAGAAGCAAGAAATGCTTTGACGAGCTGGATGGTTTTGACGGTCAGGGGCTTGTTTATCAGGATTGGAATCACTCATTCTATGAAATATCCCATAAAAAAAGTCACGCTTCTGAGACCATTTTTTCATTAGAAAAATATAATATTATATTTCGAAAAGAAGAAATGCTTTGTATTCTAGTCGGCAGAAAAAGGAAAAGCCGCTTAAGCACGAGGGCTATGGGCGGCTCTTGACGATGTTCAAAGGTAATGAACTGTCTGGATAACTATTTATTACCATTAAGACAAAATATCAGTCAAGTTCTTTATATGGCCTTCTACCCTGTCAGCTAAGACAGCAAAGGAGAGCCAATGCGCATCAAGGACCTGAAACGAGTTGTAAAAAAGTATTCTTTTAGGTTCAAGTGGAGGTGGTTTGAGTTTTTGTTTTCAAAAGAAATAAAAGGCTAATCGTCTTCAAAAATCAAGGGGAAAGTGGATAGTCTACTTTCCCCTTTTGTTTTTAGTCGCGGATCACGGGTTCTTTGATTTTGATACGCAAGATTGTATTGCTGGCCAGAGGAAATAATCGAGATGACCAGAAGGGATGTTTTTTTTGCTGCCCCTTAACGTAATCTATCAGCCTTTAGGACGGGATAGTTGACTGACCACACCGGAAGATAAATCTTATTTGTTCTTCGCTTTCGGGATTGCTCCCTATTCTTTCACAAACCTGATGAAGCCAAAGAGCTTCTAATTCCGTCAAAGAGGTTAATTTTTTTCTCAGAGCAAAAGTTGATATTCCAAATTTGTTTTCCAGCGCCTTGAGCTGCTTCTGTCCCTGTAAACCCTTTGTGTCCTGTTCCTGAGCAAGAAAAAGCAAGCCGAATTTGCGTTTCAATAAAGATATTTGACCGGCTTCAACTTTAATTTTCTTGTAGACCTTCAATATTGTAGAAACTTCATTATAGGTAAACCTATCATCCATACCAAGACCTACTACACTAAGAAGGCTCCAATGCCACTGTAAAGCTGTACTTATGTGCTTGGCTCTGTCCTGGCTACCCCGCCTAATCTCCATTTCATCAAAAATGCTTCTGGGAAACGAGGTCGAGAAACTCACTGCTTTTTTCGAATCTGGTATTTTCTTTCTACCCATAATGTTAATACTTTTATTTAAAGTAACAAAAGATGAAAGTTCCTAATAACAATACACTTAATATAGGATGGCGATAAGATTTTATCATTTTATATTACAACAAAAAGTAAGAATTAGAAAATAAATAGCTTATAATTAATGTTTTTATTTTTTAGAGGTGAGAAAAACGTGAGGCAGGTATGCTTAAATGCGAGGAGCAGTTCGAAGTCTGCTATCCTAGCGTCATTTCCTTGTATTTAGATTGAACTCAAAAACGCTTAATATCATGAAATAACAAGAAAATAACTGATATTTCTTGTATAATATGCAAGCAAATTAAGAAAAACTCTTAATAAGGCTTGCACATGATTCGATATACGAGCAGTAAACAAATGAGCCTGGAAGGCTTCACTCTTCCGTTTGGTGGACAACTTAATCCCAAAAACAGATGGGTCAAATGGAGCGAAGTCATTCCATGGGACGGTTTGGCGATTGGATATTACCGGACACTGGACTCCAGTAAGGGTCGGCCATGCAAAGATGCTCGATTGGTGATAGGAGCTTTGATCGTCAAGCATAAGCTGAATCTCAGTGACGAAGAAACAGTGATGCAGATCCAAGAGAACCCTTATCTGCAGTACTTTGTAGGATTCTCATGTTACAAAGATGAACCACCGTTCTCCCCCAGTCTGTTTGTTGAAATACGAAAGCGAATGGGTGAAGATGTTTTTGCTTCATTTGAAAAAGTTATTTTGGAAAAGATCGGTAAAGCGAGATCAGTCTCAGCAGTACCTTCAGAAAACCGGGGTAAGCTGTTAGTTGATGCAACGGTTGCTGAGCAGTCTGTAAAGTACCCCACAGATATCAGTTTGTTGAATAAGGCCAGAGAGATATCTGAGAAACTGATTGACGAGTTGTATGCTCTGAGCGATTACAACACAAAACCCAGAACCTATCGTCAAAAAGCCAGAAGGCAATATCTGGTTCTGGCTAAAAACAAGAAGCCGAGTCTGAAAATTCGCCGACGTGGGATCCGGGAGCAGCTCCAATATTTGCGGAGAAATTTGGGATACATCTCAGTTCTTTTGGATGACGTCGGTAGTAAGCCGTTTCCCTTGCCGTATAAGTTACAGCGTCGATACTGGATTATCCAGTGTGTCTACGAACAGCAAGATGGAATGTATAAGGATCGGCGCAGTAGATGTGACAACAGAATTATCTCGATTTCTCAGCCCCATGTGCGTCCGATAATACGAGGCAAGGCCGGCAAGAAGACAGAGTTTGGTGCGAAAATAAGTGTGAGCATGACTGACGGCTTGGCATTTGTAGACCATATCGGTTGGGATGCTTTCAATGAAAGCAAAGACCTGAAACAGCAGGTGGAAGAGTATAAACAGAGATACGGGTATTATCCTGAGACAGTGTTGGCAGATCAGCTTTATGGCTCCCGCGAAAACCGAAAATACTTGAAAGAGAATGGAATTCGTTTTGGTGGCAAAGCACTGGGAAGGCCACCGAAGAAAACACCAGAGAATGCGGAACGCTTACAACTCGAGCGAGAACAACGCACCTTGGACAGCAGGGAGCGGATTCCAATTGAGGGCAAGTTTGGCCAGGGTA
>JBARUR010000381.1:0-4050 GCA_049645845.1 Desulforhopalus sp.
CAATCACCAAAGCGTTTATCTCCAGGAAAGTTCTTTCTTATGAAATAATCGCCTTTTCCTCAGTGATCGTTTTTATATGGTTCAATGAGGTTTTTGATCTGCCATACGTGCTGTTTGGTGCAGAAACTACACCAGTGAATTGGAGAGAATCATTATTTGAAACACTGATTATTGCTTTACTCGGCCTGGTGATAATTCGTAATACAAAAGCCTTATTTCAAAGAATGAAATATCTGGAAGACTTCTTACCTATTTGTTCATCCTGTAAAAAAATCCGTGACGAACAAGGAAAGTGGCAACAGATTGAAACCTATATACATAACAGATCAGGAACCAGATTCAGCCATGGACTCTGTCCGAATTGCGCAATAAGGATCTATCCGGATGTTTTTACAGAAAGTAATTATCCAGGTGCAACCTCGGACAGCGGATAAAATTTGATCATCACCATTTGATTATACCTTTTTATGGTAATGAATTGATAAGAGCGAGATAATCATGCTTCCACCCGAATCATTCCATATTGTGGTAACAGATAGTAACCACTATGTATGTGATCTTATTAAACGCGAGTTACAAGAAAAAGGATATGCTGTTTGCACTCCAGGATCTGCGGCCAAGGCATATGACTATCTCCTGAGTTCCGCCCGGATAAACCTGATTATCCTCGACCCGCAACTGTTTCATTCCTATGACCCAAACCTAATAAGCACGATATTGCGTCACCATCCTGAAACTAAGATTATTCTTCACACATACAAAGACATACTCAGCGAATTGAAAGCAGGTGACAATATTCATCGGGTTGAGAAAAATGCAGAAAGTATTCGCGCGCTGAAGGATATTGTTCACAACTGCTTTCTATCATTTACAAAAATCTTATGATTCTGTTTGCAACTCCTTACTTTCGGCCACCTTGCCTAAGTTATATTTCTCAATTTTGGCATGCAGTGTGGGGCGGGATATTCCGAGTAATTTGGCAGCGTGGGACCTGTTACCATTGGTTATGAGCAGTGCTTCCTGAATGAGAAGGGCGGCGACCTCATCAATGCATGAATCAAAAAGTCTCTCCTTTCCTCCGGAGTTGAGCACATTCCGGATCCATATCTGAATCCCGCCGTTATTGACTGAATGTATTCCGCAGTCTTTTTCCCCCGGCTCCTGAATGGGAAGAGTAATGTCTTCTGCCTGAACCGGGGCACCTCTGTTGAAGATAAGAGCTTTCTTAAAAATATTCAGGAGTTCTCTGATATTTCCCGGCCAATCGTATGCTTTTATTTTTTCAAGTGCAGCTCCGCTGATACCGGGATTGTTAACAGACATTTCTAAAGAAAGCCGTGTCAGAAGATAATCGGCCAGGGAATCAAGATCCTCTTTCCGCTCCCTTAGAGGCGGCATGGTGATGGTAACCACCTGTAGACGATAATATAAATCCTCCCTGAAGGTGCCATTTGCCACCGCAGCTTCGAGATCCCTGTTGGTTGCCGCAATAATCCTGACATCCACATCAATCGGTTCTTTTCCTCCCAATCTTTCAATGCTGTTTTCCTGCAGCAACCTGAGAAATTTTGACTGGATACTGAGGGGCATATCACCAATTTCATCGAGAAAGACCGTTCCTCCTTTTGCCTGCTCGATCTTGCCCACCCGCTTATGGACTGCACCGGTAAATGTCCCTTTTTCATAACCAAACAGTTCACTCTCAAGAAGAGTCTCCGGAATGGCTACGCAATTGATCACCACAAATGGTTTGTTCACCCGGCCGGAATAATTATAAATTGCCCGGGCGGCGAGCTCTTTTCCGGTCCCCGATTCCCCCCTGATCAAAACAGTCGCATCTGTCGGAGAGACTCTGCCGATAGCTTTGTAAATTTCCAGCATTCGATTGCCGCTCCCGACAAGGGCTTCTCTCCCGGAAAAAATCTCTCCGTCAGGATTGACATCGACCGGTGAGGACATGCAGCGGCCGGCAATCAGGGATTTTTCCACCAACTGCAGCATTTCAGGCACATCAAAAGGCTTAAATATATAGTCATAGGCTCCTTTTTGAATAGCCCCGATAGCCGTTTCCGTGCTGCTGTAAGCGGTTATGATGATAACAGGGAGTTTCGGCAGGAGTTCATGTATGACTTCAAAGACCTCGAGCCCGCCCATATCCGGTAAACGGACATCAAGGATGACCAGGTCCGGTTTCTTCATCTTTGCCTGTTCTATTCCATCTTTACCGGTAAAAGCCAACTCGGTTGAATACCCATCCTGAGACAGGATTTTTGAAAAACTTCGTCCCAGTTGCTGGTCATCGTCAATTATAAGAATCAGGCTCATGATGCTTTTTCTCCAGTCGGCAATATGATGATAAATGTCGCTCCCTGTCCGGATTTCGAGGATATTATAAATTTTCCATTGTGTTCCTTGATGATTCTCGCGACAATGCTCAATCCCAGGCCGGAGCCATCTTCCTTGGTGGTAAAAAACGGCGTAGTAACTTTGTCTATTATTGTCTCAGGGATTCCCGGACCGCTGTCGCTGATGGTAATGACCGCAACCTCACCCAATGTTTCGTGGTTTTCGCGGGTTTCATCGATGGAAATTCGTCCCCCCGTTTCCATTGCCTCACAGCCGTTAATGATCAGGTTGGCCAAAGCTTCTTTAATCCTGTCGGGATCAACTTTGACTTTGCCAAGTTCCGGACGAAAAGTATAGTTCAGTTCCACATTATAGGCCCGGAGCCGATATTCCAGCAGGGTTAATACGGCATTGATCAGCTCTCCCTGGCTGCACTCCTGCAGTTTTAGTTTCGGTGGTCTGGCGAACTCCAGAAAATTCTCCACAATCTTGTCTATCCTCGATATTTCATCGGAAATGACTTGCAAATCTTCGTCCTGTGCTTCGGTCATTTTAAGGGAGCGCCCCAGGGAAAACATCCGCATTTTGATGGAGGTAAAAGGATTTCTGATTGTATGAGCAACCCCCGCTGCCAATTCCCCCACCATTGCCATTCGTTCAGCCTGCAGGAGATGCTTTCGGCTTCGAACCAGCATCTCACTTGTTTCGTCAAATTCGCGCATCATGCCGCCCAGCGAATGCTGTAGGGAATCGACTTCATCAATTGAACTTTCCCGGGCAGAACTTCCTGTCTTAAGCGCAAGCTCTCTGATCGGCTCGAGAATATGCGTATAGAGAATATATAGAAAGAAGGTGCACAACACCGCGAAGACTCCAAGCGCGGTTAATGCCATTATTCTCAATCTTTCGGAACGGATGCTGTTTTTTTCCTCGGTCTCCTTAAGAAGCTGCCATTGATCCTGGCTGAAAGTGCGACAGAGTTCAAGCAGAGAAAAGAAAACATCTCGTTGTTTTTCGTGCAGGCTGGAAATACTTTCCTCGATAATACCACGTCGATAAGATTCGATAGCCATGTCTTTTGCTTGAACATAGTCCTGGTATTTCAGGGTAATACTGTTGATGGTCTGTCTCTGGTTCGGATTAAGGGGGAGGTTTTTTACCTGTTTTAGGTACTGGTGGAAAATCTGCCGATACTCCCACAGCGATTTGAGCCATTTTTCATCACCATCAAAAACATAATAGGTCAGGAATCCCTTCTGGTTGGCAAGTGCAAGTTCCATATTCAAAGCTGTCTTATAAATAACAAATTCCTTTTGCATGATGGAACTCAGCATCTTATCAATCTGATAAGTATACCAATGCATAGCAGCCCCGCCAAGCACGACAATTGCAATCATCGCCAGGAAAATACCGATAATTTTTGATCTAAGACTTAAAACAAACGGCACGGTTATCCTCACTTTCTCATCTCATTCCTAACTGCCGGTATCGACGCCGCTAACGACTATTTACTTTGTTCTCAAAATCTTACACATTATAATCTTTTGGACAACAACCATTCTTAATGTCGGCGGATAAATTCTTCATCACTTAGTTGCTGTATTACATTAAGATGCGAGGTTATAGGATACTTTTTTCGCTGTAACAATAAGCGGACAGGAGTGTTCGGCGTGACAGCCTGAAAAGGAAACAAGGACCACTACT
>JBARUR010000382.1:0-3192 GCA_049645845.1 Desulforhopalus sp.
CTTCAACATAGGCAAGTGCAGCTTTTAGAAGATTTTCTTTTTTTACGTATATTATAAAGTTCGGAATCATGATGCTTTGCAGGGTTTGCGTTACCCAGGCAGGACCATATCCAGCTTCTCTCTTTAACGGTGCAAGAATCTCATCCTCTACTTTCTTTTTTGCTGCTTTGGACATCTTTGGTCTGTCAATGTCCTGGCTATATTCGGAAGCCGCTTTCCCTGCAAATGCACCCTGTACGGCAGAACCGGCAAGTGAGGATCCGATCTGGGTATAGATTGCCCCGGCCATATATGAACCAAGTGCATCACCGGCAGCGTATAATCCCGGGATGTTGGACTCACATTTATCGTTTATGGGAACCAGGCCCTCCGACTTATGGATTGACATTCCAGCAGATGAACCTCCAACCGGATCATTGCTAAATCCTGAAGGCAGGCCACCTTTTTTGCCTTTGTCACCACCTGGAGGACCACCTGGTGCGCCATCACCAGAAGGAGCGTCAGCTGGGGGGCCTCCCGTTTCAGCGAACTCCGCAGGCCGATAGGGGCCGCCTTCAACCGTTTGTCGTGGGCCTCCGGAGCCGGGACCTCCGGTTGCCGGGTTACCAAGTTTGTATGCCCGGTAATTTATTTCCACTCCAAGGTCGTGACGGATTCCTACACCGGTGACGCTGGGTTTTTGATCAAACATACCTCCCACACCACCCCACCCATCATAACATGCCGCAGGGTTTTCAGATCTGCCTGGATGACCGTCATTCCATTCTTTTCCGGTAACCTTGGCCCCTATCTCATAGGCCATAACCGTGCCGTCATGGGTAAGGTCGCAGATGGGGAATCCATTGGGTTTAAAACCGCCCGCACCTGTGCAGAGAATCACACTTTTCGCTTTGAAAAAATGTATTTTCTCATCACCCAGGCTAAAGCCGGCAGCACCTGCAATCCCTCCGTCTTCCTTAATGAGGTGGGTGATGATGATTCTCTCTTTGACAGGGATATTTCTCTCTTTTATGGGCTTGAGAAAGCTTTTGTTATAAATAGGAGAGTCAAAGAATCCCCATTCTTTGAGTTCACTGACTCGGGCAAGGGAGTGTTCTGCCGTTTGCCGGGTGTAGACCGGATTGTTGGTCCCTATTGCGGAGCGGGAGACCGCAGCGACATACTCATCAAGGCTCATTTTTGCGGTACTGGGATCAAAGGCAAAAATTCCTTTTGCAAAAGGAGTCTGCCCAGACGATCCCAACCGCCCCTTGGAGACAAGCATTACTTTGGAGCCGGCATCATGGGCCTTGACTGCTGCAAACAACCCCGCTATTCCACCGCCGATGACAAGCACATCCGCCTCATGTTCAGTAGATGTTATTTTGCTCGCATCAATTTTAGCAATATTTGGACTAGCCTCTCCATCGCTTGGTGATAATCCCATGGCAGCCATTGCGGCAAGTCCTGCTGCTCCACCGGCGACTGCCATGAATGTGCGCCGTGAGATGTCTGGTGGATTTTCAGTTATCTTCATTTCTATTTCACTGATTATGTTTTTTATTTTTGAAAAAAATAGGTCTTGAGAAGGTGTAAAATTCCTCCTGCCGTCAATACGCAAAAAAGGATAGACATTGAAAGGCTTGCGTGACGGCCAAGATCAATTGCGTGCCAAACAGCAGTTGACAGGAAGAGTATTGCCAGGATTCCGTGCAATACCCGCCAACTCTTGTAGTTCATGGGTAATTTGTTGCGTATAAAGGATGTGATCCCCAGTGCAAGCATCAGACACCAGGCAATGATTCCAAGCACGATCCCTGTATTCATGGTGGTAATCATGGTGATAAATGCATCAACAGGTGACACACCTGCCTCAAAGAACCTTGGTATCACCACATACAAGGGGTGAAAAAACATTATGACTACAAATGTATAGCCGATATATTTATGATATTTCAGTACCCGTGACATGGTGAGTTGCTGTACGGCAGGCCTGTTGGTTCGTGCCCAGAAGAACTGCCCGATCAACTGGAAAAACGCCAGGATGGTAACGATGGAAAGACCCTCTTTCAAAAGAGACTTTTCCATAAAATCAGTTGTCATTCCAGCAACTAGCATGGGAATGATGACAAGGAACAGCAGTGACAGTCTGAAGAAATTGTTCTGTGTATATGCGTGCATTTTCACCCCCAGGAAACTATTACCGGAATGGATTTCTCCGGCGAAATAGTTATTGCATCAACAGGGCAATACATCCTGCACAGATGACATATCTGGCAGTCCGCCGGATATGCAATGAACGCTTTCTTCGTCTTCGGGTCTGTTCGGATTACGTCGGTTGGGCACGCCTCTACACATTCTCCGCACCCGATACACCCTTGTATCTTTTCTATAGCCATAGTTTTCCTGCAATTATTTACGCTTCTCATTGTTTGATATTCTAGCACCGGTAAACGGTAAATAAGCCGGCATAAGTGCCATGGAGGCTTATTGAAGGTTTCAATTTCAACCCACCTTCCAGGTTTCTTGTTTATTACGACAGGTTTTCTGGTGTAAGGCACTAACTTATCAAGCACGTTCAGTTAGAAAAACATCCTATTCAAGACTTCTGTCATATCAGAAACTCGGACCTCGTCCTCCGAGTGTATTAAGAATTTTCTCTAGAGGTTTACGCAATGCTTCAACTTCTTTCCTGCTGAATTCTACGCGGATATCAGCTTCAATTTGCTCTATCATTTTTTCGGTAAAACGCGCGGCCTCTTTTCCTTTTTCAGTTAAGGTGACGTTGATGACTCTATCATCGCTTTTGTCTCGACTGCGATTGATAACCCCCGACATTTCCATCCGTTTCACCATATTTGTAACCGTTGAGGGTTTGATATGAAGGCCAATGGCAATTTCCTTCTGAGTCAATTTTTCATGATCAAGTAAAGCTGAAAAGATTCTTGCCTGTCCAACATGAATTCCTTTCTCGCCTAGAACGCTTCTAAATCTATCCTCGATTAATTTTCCTATATGCACGAAAAGGTGCATTAATGGCTTATTCAACTCTTTCTGTTTCATGTTACCCCGTATGTTAGCTTAGTAATTATTACTAAACTAATATTTATCATACTAACTGTCAATATAATTTTATCTATTTCTAAAATTTTTGCGTGTTTCGTCTTGCTAATCAGACAACATGGAACTTGTTGTTTTTATGGGGAATAGGGT
>JBARUR010000383.1:0-2396 GCA_049645845.1 Desulforhopalus sp.
ATGGAGTGTATGTTCCGGTAACGGAAAAAACACAACCCAATCCTTTTCTGGATAAAAGAATGCGTGATCTACGCATAAATGATGATCTGCTGTTAACAAAAATTAACCCCTCATTCATGACCAGACAGCTTGCCGAACTTGCGGCGAGCCACGATGACATTCAATTCCGGCTGACAAGCCTTGATCCCATCCGGCCGCAAAACAAACCCACTCAATGGGAAAAAAATGCGCTCAGGCAGTTTCAACAAGGGGTCGCAGAAATAAGTGAGATGCTGGAATCGGCAGATACAAACACTTTCCATTATATGGCACCAGTGATTGCCGAAAACAGCTGTCTTGCCTGCCATCCAAAGCATAGGGCAGGCGATATACTCGGCGGCATCCGGATTTCTCTTTCGCTCAGCAAAAATAATTCGGGCCTGCCGTTTTATACCGGTCATCTTTTTTTGGCAGTCGCAGGCGCCATCGGCATCCTTTCCTTCTGGTACATGCTTGCGCTGGCTTACAGAAAAATCAGAAGACAAGCAATTCTTGATCCCCTTACAGGAATTTCCAACAGAAGGTATTTCTCTGAAAAAGCATCGGAAGAATTGAAGAGAAGCCGTAGAGAAAAAACACCTCTGTCCATTCTCATGTGCGATATCGACAACTTCAAAGATTATAATGACCACTACGGCCACACGGCCGGTGATGCCGCTCTCAAGCAGGTTGCCCAGTCGATGTGTTGTTCGATCAAGCGACCGGGAGATTTTTGCGCCCGTTTCGGGGGAGAGGAATTTGTGCTGGTGCTTCCAGAGACTACTGAATCAGGCGCACTCAAAGTCGGTCGGAAAATTGTTCAAGACATTGAGGAGTTGGAAATACCACACAAGGCTTCGCCTCTAACCCGTATTACCATCAGCGTCGGCACCGCCACCAGCTCCGGAGATGGTATTCATTCGGTTGAAGGACTCATACAGCAGGCGGACTCTGCGCTGTATGCCGCTAAAAACGGTGGCAGGAACAGGGCTGTTTCTTTCAAAGGCAACACGTAATCTGCCATAAGTGCCTTCCTTACCTTGAAAAACTGTCCGACAGGTGCCGGAACCGTCTTGTTTGCAGACTTCCTATTTCATCATAAATATCATCGATCTCCGCTATAGACGACACCTTCCTATAGAGGTCTAAGCTTATAATGCTTACTTATGTCTCCCGCTTACGAACAATTTGATATTGTCGGCGAAAGAGGTAAAGAAACGGCGCACTCCAAAAATGCACAAGTCGTGTGAAAGGAAATACAATAAATATTGTTAGACCCAAAACAATATGCGCCTGAAATTGCCAAGGTACGTTTCTTATAAACTCAGCCGCTCCGGGGCGAAAGGTAATGATATGCTGCACCCAGTTCATATACTTGACCATTTCATGACCATCAAGATGCCTGAGCGAAGCGGGAATCGTATACAGTCCGAGCAGGAGCTGGGCTAGCAGGAAAAAAAGAATAGCGATATCCCAGAATGAGCTATTGGCGCGAACCCGATCATCGAAAAGACGCCGGTGAATGAGCAATATCAAGCCAATTAGAGCGAGAACACCGGCAATTCCTCCGATGACAATGGCCATCAGTTGTTTGATGGTGTGAGACACCCCCATCATGTCAAAGACCCATATAGGAGTAGATAAGCCGACAAGATGTCCGAAGAGAATGATCAGGATGCCGATATGAAACAAGGCGGATCCCCAAATGAATTGCTTGTGTCGTCTCAATATCTGGCTGGATTTGCTGCGCCAGCTGTACGGGTCACGGTCAAAACGAACTATCGAACCAAACATCAGAAAGACAAGCGCGATATAGGGGAAGATCTGAAAAGCAAAATAATGAAATTCGAAATTCATGATTGTGTCTCCGTATTCTTCAACATCTCAGCGGTTCCTGGACAGCCTTGGGCACCCTTGTTTTCGCGATCGGCAAACGGGAATTGCTCTACCCAAGCCTCATCTATTTCTGTTGGCGTCATTGGCCTGCCGGAATCCTTTTCTAACGCTTTTTTTACAAAAACGATGTTTGGTCGGCGGGCGGCTATGTTTTTCAACGCTGAAAAGACATTTGCATACACACTTTTCCTGTTTTTCAAACGCTCTTCTACAACCGCAATAATATTGATCGCTCCGCTCAATTCCTCACGTGCTTTGTCGGGTGGCAACATAGAGAGGTATTCCAGAAAAAGCGGCAGATAGTCGGGGGTGTGTTCTGAATTGTTATACAGCCCCGCCTCCCTGTACAATCTGTCCAGGTCGACCAATGCCTTACCGCGGTCGCAAGAATCCCCGTGGACATGTTCAAACAAATATAGCGCCAACGAGGGAGTACGATCAAAGAGATCCACATAAGTTTCCTGAAGATCAAGAAGATCCGT
>JBARUR010000384.1:0-4708 GCA_049645845.1 Desulforhopalus sp.
TTCTTTAAATTCTCCACGATATTTTTCCCTTTCGATTTCAGAATATTCTTCTGTTTCGACAGCACCAACCGGCGATTTTGTCTTAACGGAAAAATCTAAAGAGGAAAGACCAAACAAAGCCAGACCGCACAAACTGACGGTTGCAAGCAGAGCGACTGCCGTCCACATTCTGCGCCTGGCGCTGCGCAAACGTGCTTCTTCGAGTTTTTCTTCAATCACTGAATTATCTAAGGTTAAATTTGTACATCCGGTGTCATTTCTTCTGAATAGATCTTTTGCAGAAAGTTTCGCCATTGCATAAATTGCTCTCTGGCGTCACCGGTCAGTTCAACAGTTTCTTTTTCAAAAGCTATGACCTGGGGAGACAATGATAAATCAACAGATTTGCCAAGCTCGTTAAGAGCTTCACGATGAATTTTTGCCTCTTCGCTGGTCCTAAAGCTCTTTGAAAGCAGAGAAGCCCCCGCTACACCGCCGATAATTGCTCCCGAAGCCCCGGCCGTACCGCTGCCGGGTGAGTCGGATCTCGCTCCCGCAACAGCAGAAAGTACAGCCAGACCAATGAGAAGGACTCCGCCCACCGCCTGCCCGATGGCTCTTCGGCCCGCTTTGCGTTCAGCCTGGGTCTCGATAAGACTCTGTTCCTGCCACATCAGATAACTCTCATTCATCTGTTCGTGAAAAGAGGCGTAATTATCCTGGAGGTTGTCAACAAAAAGCTGATCTCGTACTCTAATGGCTCGCACACGCTGCAGCATAGGATCTTCATCACTGGGCTTACTCACCAACGTGAATTCCCCATCCTCAGCTTTCATATACTGCATAAAGGCACTCTCGGAAAAGTTGGCTCCAAACCTCAGATCAGCGAGATAATGCAGCTCTTCCAACTCTTTTGTCGAATGTTTGCTGAGTTCATCTGCAATTTCCGCAGCGGCTTCTGCAAAGAGAGGATCGTAAGGATCGATGCCTTTATTTCTTTGATTGCTGTGATATGCCGCGGAAACTTCATGTTCAAAAGATTCCTCAAACCATCTTTTACCGCTTATATCGATCACTTCAATGTCTATCTCTACTTCTTCCCCGTTTGATTTCTCAATTCGGCCCAAAACATACAAATCTCCCGTGGCTGTTTGATCGGGTGTTACTCGAACCGCTCCGAATTTTCCTGTCGCTTCCAGTTGTTCTTTCAGTTTATAGGCAAAACGATTGGCCTCTGCGCGGCGCAGCTCCGGCCAGATTTTTTCCTTGGCATAATCCGACGGATCGTCCGGCAGGCCTGGATCAAAAACAGGAATGATCACGTCAAGTTTCCGGGAAACTTCAACTTCAGTCGTTTCCGGCTCGGACATTGCTGAAGATAATGGCGGCCCGACAGACGACGTTGGACTTTTGGTTGCACATCCTGACAGTAGAAAGGCATAGATAAGAATGACAGCGACTATTTTTTTGAAAAACATTGGAATTCCCGACTATTTTTTAGGTGCCAGACCTTTGTATTTTCTGTACTCGTTCCACAGCTGCTCACTTTTAACCGGATCGGGTTCATTTTCAGCTGCATAACGTATCTGTGCCGCAAGGGCATCGTCATTTTTTGCCGGAGGAATATCCTCCGGAATTTTTCCATTGGCCATTTTCACAGTACCGGCGGTGCTGTTGCCTGCTTCATTGATATTCTCTATGTCCTGGGCACTTTGCAAAGCACCCGACTCCGTGGTCTGAATATCTTCGGGGGTATTTTCAGAAGCAATCTCCGTTCCCGACATTGTCGAACCGGCAACAGATTCGACCGATGAGGCGGCTCCTGCTTCACTCTCTGAACCAGCCGAACCACCAGCTCCTGAACCAGATCCTGTCCCTGTTCCTCCGGCTGCTTTCGCATTTTCTTTTTCCTCCCAGCACAGCTCGAATCTATTCAGAGACTCGAAAAAAGCTTTATCCATTAGACGTATACGTTCTTCCCGGGTAAGTGTAGGATCTTCTGAATAGTCAACACTCACCTCGGTACAATCGATAGGATTCCCCGGATTTCCCTCTTCAGCAAAACCGTTCGGCTGAAAAATGACCAGTTGCCAGACAACACTGGAGAAGATTATGTAAATCAAGGTTTTTGAACACTTCACTATTGATGCCTCCGTAATTACTGCCCCGGTAAAAAGAAAATAAGCCGGTCTTTACATTAACCCATCAAGGAGAACTCTTTGTTGATCAATTTAAGTACGTACTGTTTTCAACACCAGAGAAATAAGTCCGATTTATCTAATATCTTCGACACCAGAGGACTTGGGAGTTCCCGCAATATCATAGATCACCTCGGTTAATTTCCTGGACCCCTCTGCCAGCTTCAAAGAGGATGGCTGAAGTACGATATTGGCCGATACCTTGCCGTCGGAGGTGATCTCATCCAAAGGAATTTTTTCTGTATATATAGTTCGAATATCACTCAGTATCTGATTGGGCCCTATCACTTCTACAAATTCCGGAACGGTGTACGCATCCTGCATAATAAGACCATCAGGCAGGCTTCCAACCCAGTGCGACTGAATGGGCAGCCTCTTGCGCACCGGCACATCGAGGATCACCTCGAGGGTTTGCGGTTGCATTTGCTTTAGCTCGAGCCCCGGCGGCAGAACGATACCGTCTCTTGAGATGGTAATCTGATTAGTGCCCGGCACAGCCTTTGCCAGGTTGAGCTTGACCTTTACCTGATCGGGACTGACGGATCTTATGAGCGACCCGGAACCGCTGATCTGAAGCTGGACACTGCTTGCCGACGCTGAATAAATTTCCATTTTCGGATCACGATTCATGAACTCTACAGGTACATCCAGGGTGGCCAATGTTTCGTAACCTCTGGCAAAACTAAACCATATACCACTGACACCTACCAGACAGATGAAAGCTGCAAGGCAAAGCCCGATAACTTGATTTCTGGTTTCATTTGTTGCAGGTACCGCTCCCGCGTATTCCCGCAACACCTGATTCAGTTCATTATGGTCTTTAGTGGCGATAATCGATTGATCCTTAAAAACCGTCACCTCGCCTCGCTCCTCGGATACGACAATCACCAGGGCATCGGTCTGCTCTGCCAATCCAACGGCTGCACGATGCCTGGTACCAAAATGAGAGGGAAGTGCATCACTTTTTGAAAGAGGAAGAATGGCAGCAACTTCCACAATTTGGTCTCCCTGGATTATGGCGGCACCGTCATGAACCGGTGAACCATGCCAGAAGATACTCATCAACATTTCCCGCGAGAGTTTTCCCTGCCAGGGGATGCCGCCGTGGACCAACTCTTCTATGCCTTTTTTAAGAGGGAGGACGATCAGAGCCCCAAGCTTGTATTTGGCTAATTCATAGACGCTTTCAGAGATGATTTCCGTTGGTGTCTGAACTTGGCGTTGAGGAATACCCCAGAAAAAAGATTTAAAACTGCGAGCCTGAAAAACACCGGCAATTTCATTGCGGAACACGATTATAATAATCAACGCCGCCGCCGCAATAATGCCCTGAATAGCCCAGCTGGTAACGATAAGGCCAATACTCATTGCCGTTCGCTCTAGCATCCAGAGTAATCCGATCGCAATGAACATTCGGATTACGTTCGTTCCCCTGAAGAGCACATAGAGTCGGAATAAAATGTAGCTGTTAAGCAGAATATCCAAGATATCCTGCCAGCGTAAACCTACTAAAAATTGTACCAAAGAATCCATAGGGTCAATCCGTTATACTAAATCGTAGTGTGTGAAGAAGTTTGCCATTTTTATCTGTAACTTCAACCTGCCATGGGCCCTTGTCTGCATCTCTCAACTGCATACTGGAGATTGATGACCATCGGGGTGGATTGACGGTGAGTTGCTTGACAGAAACCAGGCTTCCGCTTTGGTACCATTTATGAAAGATAATTGTTTGTTTCGGCACGGGGTCGAACTCCGTAAAACAGTGGATTCGGGCCACATCGATTGAAAAAACTACGGCGATATTGTTTGGTTCAAATTTTTGGATAGATTCGCACATAACCGCCCGGGTTAATGTCGGCTCCCCTAGGAGTTCAGAACTCTCTTCCGCCCATATTGTACCGGGAAGAAACGAGAACAGTGTAAATATAAAAAAAATGGTCATTTCTTTGAATATGATTTTCATAACTTCTTAACTCCGGAAAAATCTTTAAACCTTGCTTGAACATAGCTCCTCAATGCACTTTAACACGCAGATATAAGCGGAACTCAAGGCATTTACGATAGCAGAATTATGCAATCCGCACAAACCTCATTTTGGAAATCATTCTAATATCAATGTGCTACAGCTCGGTTGTCCCGAATTATTGTTGCCAGCTGTATTCGGTTCTTGAGTTATACCGTAAAAGACGTGATAATCAGGTAGATGGCGTCGTAAAAACTCTTCATCTGCGTCGTTGCCACAAAATTTCTATCATTACGACGTACTCTAGTACGCCGAAATAATAGAAATTTTGCGCGCCTCGCATATGAAGTTTTTTACTTAGCCATCCGAAATTTTAGGTTTTAGGCATTCAAAAACAAAAAATCGAGCTCCTACAACCTTAACCTTCGACCACAAGTCCAAATGATACAAGACATAACCTCTAAACTCTATTCGGATATCCCCAAGGAGCGACTTTATCATTACACCGGCTTCACCGGTCTTTTGGGAATAGTTGACCGTCGAGCACTTTGGGCAAGTGACATCAGAT
>JBARUR010000385.1:0-4861 GCA_049645845.1 Desulforhopalus sp.
GACCCTGCAAATGGGAAGAGATGGTACATGATGCATAATTGTTCTTCTTGCCATGGCCCAAATGGCAATGATGGCCGTGCCGTCAATATCGCCGGAATCAAAATGAGTTTTGGAAGCTTTGTAAGAAGATTAAGGACAACTGATGCTCCGATCATGCCGACATACCCGGAATCAAAAATTTCCAAGCAGGATGCAGCCGACATATACTCTTACCTGAAATCATCAGTGCCGAATACAACTCTATAGTGTGAAGGAATTCCCCCCTCGCATAGTTTTTATAAAATGAATTAAAAACACTATTCAAGGGGGGAGGAAAGAATTTTACGCTGAGAATTTTTTCCGTAAATTTTCGTCAAGAGCATCCAGAAACTGTTCGGTAGTGAGGTAATGATGCGCCTGCAAATCTCTTCCATGGATACAGAGGGCAAGATCCTTGGTCATTTGACCGCTCTCAACCGTCTCGACACATACTGCCTCCAAGGCCTGGCAAAAGTCAACGAGTTCAGAATTATTATCCAGTTCACCACGAAACGCCAATCCCCTAGACCAGGCAAAAATAGAAGCTATGGGGTTAGTCGACGTTGGATTACCTTTCTGATGCTCCCGATAGTGGCGGGTTACGGTACCGTGAGCTGCTTCGGCCTCCATGGTTTTACCATCAGGAGTAACCAGCGTTGAAGTCATTAATCCAAGAGAACCGAATCCTTGTGCTAAGGTATCTGACTGCACATCACCATCATAATTTTTACAGGCCCAAACAAATGCTCCTTCCCATTTTAATACGGCAGCAACCATATCATCTATCAGTCGATGCTCATAAGAAATATTCAAAGCATCCATCTTCTTCTTATAGGTTGTCTGATAAAGTTCTTCGAATATGTCTTTAAATCTTCCGTCATACTGCTTCAGAATGGTATTTTTGGTAGACAGATAGAGTGGCCATTTCTTCTGAAGAGCTTGATTGAAACAGGAATGAGCAAATCCATAAATCGATTCATCGGTGTTATACATAGTCATGGCTATCCCGTCGCCCTGAAAATCGAATACATCGAAACTTTGTACATCACCGCCCTCTTCCGGGGTAAAGGTGACTGTCAATTTCCCTTTTCCTTTTACAAGGAAATCGGTAGCGCAATATTGATCACCAAAGGCATGACGGCCAATACATATCGGTTTTCTCCAATTGTTTATAGGGCGGGGAATATTGGATGCCATAATTGGTTCACGAAAAACGGTTCCTCCAAGAATATTCCGGATAGTGCCATTGGGGGAGAGGTACATTTTTTTGAGGTTGAATTCTTTTACTCTGGATTCATCGGGGGTAATAGTTGCGCATTTGATCCCTACGCCATACTTTTGGATGGCATGGGCCGCATCAACAGTAACCTGATCTTCTGTTTCATCCCTTTTTTCAATCCCTAGATCATAATATCGGATATCCAGATCCAGATAGGGGAAAATCAGTTTGTCCTTTATGAATTGCCAGATGATTCTTGTCATTTCATCGCCGTCAAGCTCTACAATGGGGTTGGTAACTTTTATTTTTTTCATCATTTTATTTTTAGGTTAAAGTTGAAAATTAGCGTACAATGTAAGGCACAATACAAGTAATTATCTAAATTTGCTACCACCCAAACATAAAAACAATACCTGCGGTTGCTACAATCCCTCTATTCTTTCCGGTAATTATACCTACACCAAAACCAGCATTAGCATCAATTGTTACCCGTCTCAATTTATGCTAGAATTAATACTTTCGATTTTCTTTTGAATTTTTCCCAAATTGCATTCAGAACCAATACAACATACAGGAAGTTTGTCTTTTTGACAAAAATTGTACTGACTTTATTATTTTAAATGCAGATATCAAATGAAAACAAAAAAACAAGAACTCATAGGATTTTTTACGGTAGTAAATAATAAGCAGGAACTAAAGCAGGTAATCGTGAGCCAGGATATAATAAGCTATTATAGAGGTGAAGCCAGCCATACCAAACACCTTCATCTGGATTCTATAGATGGATCTGAAGTCTATAAAACTGATGATCCCGAAATATTCAAGCTTCCTGACGGCTCCACACTCAGAAAAACGAACTCTTTACGATCCAAAAGATAACTGCTTTATTTTACTTTATCCTCTACAGCTGTTTTTAATCCTCATCCTCTCGCCGAATACTCTTATCTTCTTTTTATTTCTCATTGGTTTTCGTTTTCTCTTTGCATTATTGCAAAAAGAACCTATGCTGCATATTTTTTCTTTGTCTTAACCATGACCAGAACATTCCATTAATTAAAGTCATATTTTCACCAATCATGAGCAAACAACTTATTCAGGAAATAGCCAAAAGAAGAACCTTCGGCATCATCAGTCACCCGGATGCCGGGAAAACGACTCTCACCGAGAAACTACTTCTCTTCGGCGGCGCCATAAACTTGGCAGGTGCCGTCAAATCCCGAAAAGTAGAAAGGCATGCGACCAGTGACTGGATGGCTATTGAGCAGGAGCGAGGCATTTCCGTTACCACCTCGGTGATGAAATTTACTTACCGGGATTATGAGGTCAATCTTCTTGACACCCCCGGTCACCAGGACTTCTCTGAAGACACTTACCGAGTACTAACTGCCGTCGATTCGGCAATCATGGTTATCGATAATGCAAAAGGAGTTGAAGCTCAGACGGAAAAGCTGATGGAAGTTTGCCGCATGCGCAACACTCCTATTATGACATTTATAAACAAGCTTGATCGTGAAGGGCAATCACCTCTCGAGATCATGGCCGAAATAGAGGAAAAGCTCCAAATAGAATGCACTCCCCTTTCCTGGCCTATCGGCATGGGGAAGACGTTCAAAGGGGTGTACAACATATACAAAAAAACACTCCATCTCTTTACTCCAGGCCAGAATATCCGGGATTTTAAAGGGATCGTCATCGATGACCTGAACGACCCTAAGGTTGATGAATTGCTGGGGGAAAAGGCTGCTGACGACCTCAGGGGTGATATCGATCTTCTCGAGGGAGCAGCCAACCCTTTTGAATACGAACACTATCTTAACGCCAGCCAGACTCCGGTATTTTTCGGTAGTGCAATCAATAACTTCGGTGTCAATGAGCTGCTCGATGGTTTTGTAGAAATGGCACCTGCACCCGGTCCACGGGAGTCACTGAATCGCACAGTTAAGCCTGAAGAAGAAGATTTTTCCGGTTTCGTCTTTAAAATCCAGGCAAACATGAATCCTGCACATAGAGATCGCATTGCATTTTTTCGCATCTGTTCAGGCAAATTCACCCGCGGCATGAAAGTAAAACATCACCGCCTCGGCAAAGATATCATCCTTGCTAACGCGACTATCTTCATGGCTCAGGAACGAGCCAATGTTGACGAAGCATGGCCGGGAGATATCATCGGCTTGCATAACCATGGAACCATCAAAATCGGCGACACCTTTACCCCGAAGGAAATGTTGAAATTTACCGGTATCCCTAATTTCGCTCCTGAACATTTTCGACGCGTGCTGCTGAAGGACCCATTGAAAATGAAGCAACTGCAGAAGGGTCTCCTGCAACTCGCAGAAGAAGGGGCCATTCAGGTATTCCGCCCTCTGGTCGGATCAGACTATATTATGGGAGCCGTTGGTGTGTTGCAGTTTGAAGTAACAATGGCAAGATTACTGAACGAATATAGCGTAAAAGCAATTTACGAACCGGTCAACTTCCAAGCAGCCCGATGGGTGCGATGCGACGACAAAAAGGCTCTGGCCGAATTTGAACGAAAGAATCAGGGTTCCCTCGCCACTGACTCAGAGGGATTTCTTACTTATCTTGCGCAAAATGAGTGGATGCTGAAATATTTCATGGAAAAGTGGCCGAACATTATATTTGACAAAACACGGGAAAATGTTTGAAGTCGAGTTGCATTGACCTCGTTGCCGATGCACCTGTTTGAAAAATTATTCCTCGGCCTCGTCATCGACAAAAATTAAAGCGAGGCCTCCGGTTAGGGCAGTAGCTGATTTTTTGCGGGCAATAGTAATGATACGCTGTATCGTTCCCCGTGAGACTCCCATGCTCTGACCTGCCTCTTCCTGCGTCATTCCTTCTCTATCACACAAGCGAAGGGCCTCCAATTCGTCCCGATGCAATTCGATCTGCTCGAGATCAGTAAGCGGGGTTCCGGTTGGCTTGAAAGCTCTACCGCAGAACCTTCCCTGGCAATTTCTCGTTTTCTTTGGTCTTGGTGACATTATTGTTTTGCTCAACTTGAAATGATATCCGATTGGATTGATACCGGATCGCTTTCAATGTTCGTCTGTAACAGAATAAATTATTTATCCTGCCAGTACAAAGGACACTATTCATTTTGATGTCCTTTATACAGACAACAAAGGAATATTTCAATGCTGATGGTGTCGTAAAAACTCTTCATCTACTTCGTTGCCACAAAATATCTATCATTACGACGTACTCTAGTACCCCGAAATGATAGATATTTTGCGCGCCTCGCATATAAAGTTTTTTACTTATCCATCCGAAATTTATGTTTTTACGAGTTTGTCAATGTGATATGTTCGTAAAACCAAGAGATTTTGCGGTGCATCAATTTCAGTGGTGACAATCTCCCGACCCTTTACAGACCTGATCCGCATGCATGACAGGCAATTTGTTAGCCGTTAATCCGGAAACAACATCCTGCACGCTTTTCATATTGTTTCTGTCTGCAAAATAGACAGTGATGCCTGCATCAGCAAAACCGCGCATAGGTCTTGCCCCCATTCCTCCCACTATAATTGATTCCGCACCGGCATCCTGAAGAATTTTTACCGGCACCATGCATCCGCCGGCTTCATGATCACCATTCTGGAT
>JBARUR010000386.1:0-2042 GCA_049645845.1 Desulforhopalus sp.
AAGGTCTTCATTCGTCGGCTCAGCCCAGCTGGTAATGTCCTCGTAGATGAATTCGACCTTTTGCCGCAGGCGCCGTTTGAGCACTTCATCGTCCCGGTCGAGGCCCATGGCGATTGCCTCTCGGTAATAGATTTCACTGCGAATGAAGTCCTCGACAAGACCTGCTTGTTCTTCTTTATTCGGTGGCCTCTGCCATGTTTTTGTGAACAGGTTGTTCATTTGATCTATCTTGTCTTGAGTAACTACAATTTTCTCCATCTGCTTTGCCGCTTGTCCAGCCGGCATGGATGCATTATTCCCCATCTCGCCATAGGCAAAAAACAAGGCCGCACCGATTAGGAGGAAATGGAGCAGCGGCTCCTTGAAAAAGCTTATGATTCTTTTCGAGTGCTTCATATAAGAAAAATTCTGTAATGATTTTATTTCGCTTTGAAAAATCCCTTAATACTATTTCTGTTATAGAGATAGAGCTGATCTTCAACTATGAGAAACTCATCCGATATTCCTAAAATTCGAAAAAAATTATCCTCGACAGCCATGGCCGGGCAGAACATTCTAGTCGAAATGAGAGGACCAATTTTCAGGTTTTCTCCAGAAACCACATAAGGCCCGCTAAACTTGTTGCAACCGGCGAAACCTTCAATACTGCCATCGTGCCGCATGGTGAAAAAGACCTCCTGTTCCGGTTCTGCTGACGTTCCTGGAATATATGAGGCAACCCATTGAGTAGCTATCAAAGCTTTCCCGGTAGTAGGACGACGATATTCGATTGTTAGATCATGACGAGCCAAAACCATTTTATCGGCTGATATAATTTGAATCTTGTAAACATCTGCCACGGGTTGGGAATAACGTTCAGTGTGGGTGAATAGAGTAAGTTTCTCCTCTTCCAAAGTCCATGAATCACCTTGCATGCTGAAAATATTTATCAGTCGTAACCTGCCGTCAGGGTGAAGAAAAATTCCGTCGACACCAGCTATCCCGGGAATCGGTCTCACCCAGGCTCCAGTGATATCGTTCACACCAGTCCATTGTGCCGACATTTTTTCACTGCAGCTTGTCGGCAGGGTGAGCATAAAGAGAGCCACTATGCAGTACCTGAAATAATTGAGCATATATTTTATTCTAAGTAGTTATATTATTGGAAAAGATAATCTCTTTCCGTCCAGATAATATATGTCGTCTCAGGCAATAGGACGGAGTGCGGAGTAGTCCGTCCTATCGCCATATTTTTTACTCAACAGAGACAACAACGTATTGATTTCCATATGGTTGATAATAGGTTGCACCGCAATGATGCAGGTTCACACCATTAATATTAACCACTGAGCATCTTGCTGGTAAAACAGCCACATAAACCGTTGATCGACGTATTACCCGCCGGGTAGTTCTTCGGGCCACTCCGGCGACACTGACCGGCGTCAGAGGCCTTCCTATTATAGCCTCGACATCCTTTACGATTAAATCTGTACCCAAGAAGCCATCAACAACCGGGCCTGCAGTAAAGAGAGCACAGACAATTACAATTGCTCGAATTATATGTTTTTTCATTTTTCTCCTCCCCAAGTTGAGGTAATCCCGTCCAACTCGTCTGATAACATGGTTTCCACCTTTTTGGCTCCCTCGGGCACAGAAAATTCAAAGAGCTGATCACTAATGTTAGGACTGGTATCCCATTCTCGCAGTCTAATTTCATATTGTGGTGCAGCCGTGAGCCATTTGGTCGTGATGATATATTTCATGGGCAACGGCTCATCCCCCGCCTTGATCCATATCTGCAAGTCAACTTCTGCTTTCCGAATTGCCAGATGGTGACATTCAACCCCACCAACATAGGTAGTGCCAAGGTAAAACCCACTTTTACTCCCCTCGGAGATAACGCTGTAGGAATCGGTAAACATGAGATCAGCACCGGGTGCTGGAATGCCGGTTTCGATTTCATATGCAACAATGGCGTCCTCAATCGTTCCGGATACTGCGGACTGGCTATACACATTGAGATTTTTGCCGAGCAGCGTCAGGACCTCTCCGTCATAGAAAAA
>JBARUR010000387.1:0-6396 GCA_049645845.1 Desulforhopalus sp.
AAAAGACCCGCTACAGACCCCCAAGGATGATGCAATTCCAATCCTTCGTCCTTGAGCTATTGTCCTGGAAAGGATGTAGACCATATCCGGACCAGGTGTGATATTTATCGCAATGGCTGCAGATAAAAATAATAACCAATAAGAGTATGCTCCCATTTTAGCTTCTGCCATTCATATCGCTTCCGTTAGTTGTTGATATCTCAATCTTCTTTAATCCATCGTTTTACTACTCCACATTCATCATATCTTTTGGATAGTCTGAATGCACCAATTTGCATGTCTATAATCAATAGTGCTTCCATTAAGTATCCTTATCTACAACCGAAGGGGTCATCGAACGTTTTGCTCACGGGACCCGCGCTGCTTGCGGGGTCCGGTGCAACAGTTGGTTAGCGAAGTTATATATTTACATACTCAATTTCAACTTGCACATCATCATTTAAGCTGCGTTTTACAGGGCATGAATTTGTTGCTTTTTCTAACTTTTTTATCAATTCTTCATGAAATGGTTTTGGGTGAATAACCTTGAGCTTTATTGCTTTTATCATTTTTGGAGTGTGTGAAAGTTCTTTGATTATCTCAATTTTCAAAAGATTTGGATCGTAGCCTTCTCTTTCTAATATTTTCCCGATTGAAGTAATTGTGCATGTCCCTAAAGCTGCACTTACTAAATCAGTTGATGAAAATGAGCGACCTTGCCCACCGTATTCTGGTGGGAGATCTGTTTCAATTTCAGCATCAGCCAATTCATGTTTTATATGGCAACGGTCTAAGCTTTTAAGAGTAATCGTGAACTTGGACATTTCTTTATTTTCCAATAGCTAATGGCTGAGTTGACGGCCCTTTTCGCTTTGATAATGGATGCGGAGCATTCGATTATCAAAGTGAAAAGGGTTGTCGAACGTTTGGTTTGCGTAGTGCAGCGGAGCTGCGCAAACGGTGGAATTGAGTGGCGCGCGAAATAGCTCTCCGGAAAAGCCGCCATTAACTTCGCGTCCACTCAAATGACTGGATATGCTTCAGCCGTTATTCCGTAGCTGTATACCTATTTGGTTCATCAAAAAAAGAAACGTCGGCATATCCTGCATATATTTTACCTGAATGGATCATACCACCAGGTATAAAATAGCGATCGCCTTTTACAAAAGTATGTTGCTCACCACCAATATTGAGATCAATTTTTCCTTCAAGTACAATCCCGAACTGGCTTGCGTGTTTATGTTCTGAGAGGTCCACGTCAGTGTCGAATTCCATAAATACAATCTGATGGTTTTCGGCTTGGGAAAGATAAGCCTTTAAGCCTTCCATTGGAATGTCGGCTTTTGGTAAATTACCAATTGGTTTTGGGAATATAGTATTCATGTTACTCCTTTTTTCATGTAGCATATCGTCTTGCTCTGCCGTATTTATGGAGTGGTGAATTTTGTGCTATTAAGCACAAAAGGCGCAACGGAAAAAATATCGGCAGCAGCAATTTGTTACACATTACTCCTCCATTAAAATTTGCATCATCTGCTCATGCCTATTGAGGAAATCCTTTGTAATTGTGTAATGCTCAGTATCCTCGTAGGCAACCTCGTATATGCCCGCTTCCGAGAATTGGTAAATCTTTGCTCTCGGATATGCCAGCAGTATGGGGGAATGCGTAGCTATTATAAATTGGGAATTCTCCTCTACTAGCTGGTGTATTGCAGACACTGCTGCCATTTGGCGCGCCGGCGATAAGGCTGCCTCGGGCTCGTCCATGATATAGAGCCCATTACCTCTTAGTTTATTAACTAAAGTCGCCATAAATGACTCACCATGAGATTGTTGATGCAGAGATTTACCGCCGTAACCCTGCAAGTATCCTGTTTCATCCATCAAAGTAGCTACGTTATAGAAGCTTTCTGCGCGAAGAAAATAGCCATCCTTTGGATGCTTAACGCTCTTAATAGCCTTGAGATATTGATGCAAATCCGAATGTGTTCGACTCGTGGAAAATAGCGATTGTTTCGTTCCACCTTCAGCATTAAATCCTTGGCTCACTGCGATCGCCTCAATTAACGTAGATTTCCCTGTCCCATTTTCACCAACGAAAAACGTAACGTCAGGGTGAAACTCAAGATGATCCAGTTCTTTTACAGCAGGTATACAAAAGGGATACTCACCGAAATTCTCGATCTCATCTCTCTTTAACTGAATTTCCCTCAGATAGGGCCTATCTTCGAAGCTCATATTTTTCCTGTGTGTAACGGTTTAGTTCACCGGCGAGCTTCAGCGAGTCCGAACGGAGCATAGCGGAGTGGTGTGAAACGGCTGGTTAGATTATATAATATAGGCTTTGACTGGATTAGTCGGATCAATCAAAATCACTTTATCCCAGTTATTTTCAATGGATACAACCTTACGAAATTCTTTTCGATTATACTCACTTAAGCCATAGCCAATAGTGTCAGCAAGAATTAGCCACCACTCAGGATATTTGGCGCGATGACGTTTGATTAAATTCGTTTTTTTATCGAGGCAGATTCGTATATTCCTTTCAAGTTCGCTTATGACGAACCCTCCACTGTTTAAATCACTGGCTCCGCCCATAATAAAGGTATTTTTGTCTTGAATTGAAGTTTCCAGGAATTGCAAACTGATAGTTTCCGTAACATTATATTCTGGTCCCCCAGTAACTGGATTTTTAAGAAATTTTTCCAACACCTTACGAAATTGTGGTCTTAAAGTTTTAAGTTTTTGAATTGGCCTCCTATAGTGCAACAAAACAAAATAGCTTTTACCATTATAAAAAGTATTGAATTCTTTTAACAATTTCTCTAGAGAATCCCACAAGGGTTGTCCTGTTTCTTGTAGACCACGGTGAATACCATTGTGATTAATGTGTTGATTCAGTCGAGTCACTTCAATCGCAACTTTATTGTTTGCGAGAAAATCAGGAGGAATATTACCGTCAGGTTCATATACTATTGAATCGAACCCTAGTGTATCTAGATATTTTTTTGCTAAGGTTTCAGTTCGATCCATGATTTTTTGGTAAATCTAACGTTTAAGTTCACCGGCGAGCTTCAGCGAGTCCAGCGGAACGTAGTGGAGCGATGGTGAAACGTCTGGTTAGCGCATTTTTTAATTATTCAATATTTTTTATATCAAAAAACTTTGAATAATAAAAACACTCCAATTAACAAGTAAATACAAATAAAACAGTAATATAAAAACGGACTATCTTGCTTAGTATAATAATTTGGTTGTAGGCCTCTTGATCCAGCCATGATTTTACCAGATATTAAACCCCAAATAGCCATTCCTGTTATAATCAAACTTATGATTTTCAGAAGCAGAGGTGACATAGTTATGCCTATATATTTGTTTTAGAGCTAACGTCTGCCATAAGCGGCCGAGTGAAACGAGGTCCGGCGCACGAAGTGCGCGAACTCAATGGCTTGGTTAGACACCATGCCTACCCGAGCCCCTGGGCGAGTCCTATGAGAGTACCATCGGGACCTCGGATGTAGCAGAGCCGATATATGTCCTCGTAATCGACGACTTCATCGACAAGGGTCGCGCCGTGCTTACTGAGCCGGGCGAGCGTGGCCTCAATGTCCTCGACGGTGAACATGACGCGCAGGTAGCCCAACGAGTTCACGGGGGCTGTGCGGTGATCAGATGCGATGGTCGGAGAGTGGAAGCGCGTAAGTTCAAGACGGCTGTGACCGTCGGGGGTCCGCATCATGGCAATCTCGACGCGCTGGCCGCGCACTCCGGTGACGCGACCGGCCCATTCGCCTTCGACGGGCATGCGGCCTTCGAGAGTAAGGCCCAGTTCGGTGTAGAACTCAATGGCAGCATTAAGGTCTTCCACCACGATGCCGACGTTGTCCATACGTTTGATGGTCATGATGTCTCCTTGGCGTCTAACGTGGAGTTCAGGGGCCGCGCTGTTTGCGGGTCCACTGTAGTGATTTGTTCGATGTTGTTATATTAATTCATCTGAATTTTTAATTTGAATGCTACCATTTGTAGGAGTCAAACTTCCCCACAGCCAGTTATGAAAATTTATGTTTGCCTCTGCTTTCATGTTTGGTCGGTCAGCAGTTGTATGACAATCTTTAACTATTGTCAGATTGAAATCTTTAACCAAGGCTGAATGTACAGTTGCATTTACACAAAAATCGGTGGCCAAACCAGTAATATACAGGTGGTCAACTTTATGGTCTTCCAGTAATTTTGACAGATTTGTTCTATAGAAAGAATCGTTAGCTTCCTTTTCTATATATAGATCAGATTGTTCTTGCTTCAGTTCTGGTAAGATTTTCCAATCTTCAGTACCTGTGTATAAATATTTTTCCTTTGTTCCGTCATGTTGAACAAAGATTACTGATTTGTTATTTTTCCTAAAAACGTCAGCTAATTTATTTATTCGTTTTGCTACTCCACATTCATCATATCTTTTGGATAGTCTGAATGCACCAATTTGCATGTCTATAATCAATAGTGCTTCCATTAAGTATCCTTATCTATAACCGAAGGGATCATCGAACGTGAAGTTCTGCGGAACCGCGCTGTTGCGGGTTCCGTAGAAACGTCTGGTTATATCTACATTTTTAATTTTTCTTCTAACTCTAATATTTTTCCACGCAAGGCTTTGTTTTCAATCTCTAATTCTTTGCAATGATCTTTTGTTGTTATTTCCAATATCATTTTAAGTTCATCTTTGGGAGGCATTATAGGTTCATATAATTGGTGATAGGCTCTGCCAATAGCACCACTAAACATATTTAGTTTTGGTCTATTAACGCCAGATTCAAAAATATGATTTTCTGATATTCCAGGATAAGGATCAAGGTAATAAACATCTCTTATTCCTAATTGATAAGCTTTCTTTGCACATAATTCACAAGGACTTGAAGTAGTGAATAATTTGCCACCTTTGATTCCTTGGCCACCATATTTTACAATTTGCAAGAATGCATTTTCTTCTGCATGCAATGCCCGAGTGTGAACTTGGTTTTTTTCTTCATCAATTTCATTTTTCAAATCTTTGAAACAATACGAAACGTTTCTACCTTTCAAATCAGCTCTACATTTTTTGGTGTTTTCGTTATTGTATAGCTCTTTTGCTAAATCTCTAAAATCTTTATTGTTGTTTTCGAATTTGCTAAATGCGAGATCATCTTTATGTGAAAGTAAATCATATACATTACGTAAACTACATGGCGCTTGACCTTCTGGTGGAGTGTTCCAACCAATACCTTTTAAAGAGAAAAACTCATCAGTAATAGATGCCCCCACCTGCCTGCTCAAACACCCAGAATTTAGTTTTGCAGTGTGAGCGATTTGCATGCATCGCTCTTCACTTGTAGGCATTATTATGCCTGGATGCATTATCAAAGCAACAAACTTAGCGATTTGCCACGTTATGAACGTTAAATCGTCTTCACCAATTTGCGGGTTGGAAACATGAATGTCTGCAAGATCATAACACTTTTGAATATTTTGAGACACAAAGCTAGAGTATTGGCTTTTAATTTTATTTGATTCTTTTTTATTAATTAACTCTATTTGACTGGCACTTAAATCGTACTGTTTTTGCAATCTTTCGTTTCTCGTCTCGTCATTTGCGTTGAGTGCCATCAAATAAAAAGCAGAATATCTTTCTCGAAAATATAATGCTTCAAAAGGATTTCGAAGTGTATCTATTACTACGTAGGTCTTTTCATTACTATGTCTTGAGTGATGGGTAAATATTTTCAAAAGTCTATTCACACGTTTAGAAATTGAAAATATGTTCTGAGCCTTGAAGTCAGATGAAACCACGCTACCTGATGAGCGGATGTTATCACCAAGTTTTTGATATACCTTTGTATAGTTTTTGGTAGACAAGCTATCAAAAAACTCTTTAATTTTGTCAGTAAAAGAACATATCTGATTGAAGTAAAAATCTTTATTCTTGGCATGCCTTTCTTCAATATCTTCAATCTTTTCTTTCAGTTCTAGCCTAATCTCACGGAGAATATCGAACTTTTCACCACATAGGGATACAAAGCTAGTACATATTTCTTCTTGTCTAGTCTTAGAAGTGGGCTCCAAAAATAGTGAAACATATTTTATAAATTCTTCTTTTTCTACTTCTACGATAAAAGATGTTATAATGTCTTTGATTTTTATCCATACAAATGGTTCCCAGCTCTCCTCAATAAGTCGTTTTACAATATTGATTTTTCTACCTTCATTATCATTTACTATGACTGAGTTGGGACTGTTAACTTGGATGTCTTTTCTCTCTTTATTAACTAGTGCATTGATTAGCCGACATGGGTTATACTCGGTTCATGAATGAACTTGACGGAAGAAAAATAAATCGTAAGGCGCTTGAAGAAATCCGAATCAGAGCTGTAAAGCGTGTTGAAG
>JBARUR010000388.1:0-33740 GCA_049645845.1 Desulforhopalus sp.
AATGGATTTGTTGGAGGACTGTTTTGGGGCAGAAGGTTAATCCACTCGGACTAAGACTGAATATTACCCGGACTTGGGATTCAATCTGGTATGCTGATAAGGAATATTCCACTTATCTGATTGAAGATCAAAAAATTAAAAAGTTTCTCAAGAAACGTCTCCAGCATGCTGGACTGTCCAAGGTCAAGATCGAACGGACAGGTGAGCAGGTGAGGATACAACTTTTCACAGCCAGACCAGGAATAGTTATTGGCAAGAAAGGTGCTGAAATTGAGATACTTAAAAAAGAGCTTGAAAAACTCATTACCCGTAAAGTGACACTCGATATTCAGGAAGTTAGACGACCTGAAGCCGATGCTCAACTGGTTGCGGAAAACATTGCTCAACAGCTTATTCGGCGCATTGCTTTTCGTCGGGCTATGAAAAAAGCAGTAAGTTCTGCGCTGCGTTTCGGTGTACAAGGCATTAAAATATCCTGTTCCGGACGATTGGGTGGGGCTGAGATGTCACGGTGCGAGTGGGTTCGTGAAGGGCGAGTTCCTCTGCATACCTTACGTGCCGATGTTGACTACGCTTTAGCTGAAGCCAATACTACCTATGGAATTATAGGGGTCAAGGTATGGATATTCAATGGAGAAGTCCTAAGCGACAATGATAAAGGGACTGTGCAGTAAGCGTGCTGTTCAAGGGATTCCATAAAATATTTGGAGTAAAAGATGTTAAGTCCTAAAAAGGTTAAACATAGAAAAGTTTTTAAAGGGAGATCCACAGGAGTTGCTTCCCGTGGTTCCTCGATTGCCTTCGGTGATTTTGCCCTCAAGGCTACCATTTGTGGCTTTATGTCAGCGCAACAAATTGAGGCTGCACGTATTACCATCAACAGGACAATGAAACGTGGTGGAAAGGTATGGATACGAGTTTTTCCGGATAAGCCACTGACCAAAAAGCCTGCTGAAACTCGTATGGGTAAAGGCAAGGGAAGTCCTGATTCATGGGTAGCTAAAGTTAAGCCCGGTACGATACTTTATGAAATTACCGGGGTAAGCGAGGAACTTGCAATAAAAGCATTGACTCTCGCAGGGAATAAGTTGCCATTTTCGACCAAGGTTGTAACAAAGAGAGGTACCTTATGAAATCGGAAGAACTCCGTAAGATGTCTGTAGAAGATCTTGAGAAAAATTTAAAGGACCTTCGTGAAGAATTGGGAAATCTCTCTTTTCAACATCGCATAAGACCACTCGAAGATACATCTCGACTGAAGAAAATTAGAAAAGAAATTGCTAGAATCGAAACCATAAAAATACAAGCTGTCAACTGACGATTCGCTAGAAAATTTAGTGCGTATGGTTAGGTTCTAAAAAACATCACTAATTGACTAAATTATGAGTGAAATAAATAAATCGAGAAAAACAAGAACCGGTTCTGTTGTTAGCAACAGAATGGAAAAGAGTGTTGTCGTTCGAGTAGAACGCAAGGTTCGCCATAAACTTTATGGTAAATTTATGAAAACCAGTGTCAAGTATTTGGCAGACGATCCTGAGAACCGTTGCAACATCGGTGACACCGTTCTTATTGAAGAATGTCGACCACTGAGTAAACGTAAAAGATGGCGGGTCAAGACAATACTGGAACAGGCTGTGTGATACCGGCCTCAAGTGGTTAGTCGATAGAAACGACTTGTTTCGGATGGGACATCAGGTGATAATATGATACAGACAGAAACAGTACTTAATGTTGCTGACAATTCTGGGGCTAAAAAGGTACTCTGCATAAGAGTTCTAGGTGGTTCCGGAAAACGTTATGCAGGAATCGGCGATGTTATCGTCGTTACAGTAAAAGAAGCTATCCCCAATGCCAAAGTGAAAAAAGGCGATGTCATGAAAGCCGTTATTGTTCGTACCGCTAAGGAAATGAAGCGGATGGATGATACTTGGGTCAAATTTGATGATAACGCGGCAGTCATGCTGGCAGCCTCCGGTGAACCAGTAGGAACACGTATTTTTGGTCCGGTAGCTCGTGAATTAAGAAACCAAGGGTTCATGAAAATTATATCTTTGGCCCCTGAAGCACTGTAAGCTCCCGTGCCATTATTGGGAAAAGATACATTGATTGAATAAAGGTATAGCAATGAGACAGGGTCGAACATACCTGAAAAAAAATGATCAGGTTGAAGTGATTGCCGGTAAAGATAAGGGCAGGGTTGGAAAAGTTCTTCGTGTCCTTCGCGAGAAAGATAGAGCTGTTGTAGAACGTATTAATTTGATTAAACGTCATACAAAGCCACAAGAGATGAACCAGCAAGGCCAGATCGTGGAAAAAGAAGCATCTATCCACGTTTCCAATCTTCAGCTCATCTGTCCTGAGTGCACCAAAACGGGGCGCATAGGGAAGAAGATACTCGATGATGGTACAAAGGTGCGCTATTGTAAGAATTGTGGCGAATCCATCGAGACTAAATCATAGTTATGAAAAACGGTACGCTAGGAGTTATACATGGGTGCGCTTAAAGATATGTATATAAATGAGTGTGTTCCTGCACTCAAGGAGGAATTTGGCTATAAAAATGCTATGCAAATTCCTCAGATTAAAAAGATCGTTCTCAACATGGGGTTAGGAGAGGCTGTCCAAAACCCAAAAATTGTAGATGGAGCAGCTGAAGAACTTGGCAGGATTGCTGGTCAAAAGGCGGTAATCACCAAAGCTAAGAAATCGATCGCTACATTTAAATTACGTGAGGGAATGCCAATAGGTTGCTGTGTTACGCTGCGTGGCGACAAAATGTACGATTTTTTCAGCAAACTCGTTAATATAGCCTTGCCTCGAGTTCGTGACTTTAGAGGATTGTCGCCCAAAGGCTTTGACAGACGAGGGAATTATTCGATGGGAATAACTGAACAAATAATTTTTCCTGAAATTGATTACGATAAAATAGATAAAATTAAAGGGCTCAACATAACTATAGTAACTTCTGCAAATACTGACGAAGAAGGCCTCTCTCTTCTGAAGATGCTAGGAATGCCTTTTAAAAAATAACCATTTTCCATTTCATAAAATCATTTTACTTGAGATAACTTGGAGGTCGGTTTGGCTAAGAAATCCATAATAGCAAAAGCACAACGTAAGCCTAAATTTGGTGTGCGAAAGTACAATAGATGTCCACTTTGTGGTCGTCCAAGAGCGTTCATAAGAAAATTTGGTGTGTGTCGAATTTGCTTTCGTAAACTGGCGTCCAGCGGTGAAATTACCGGTGTTACTAAATCCAGTTGGTAGATTTTTCCTATCGCTGTTTGAACCCGTTTACAATTTTGAATAAGGAGTGTTCGCTATGTCAATGAGCGATCCCCTGGCAGATATGCTGACCAGGATAAGAAATGCAGTAATGGCAAAATTTGAGTCGGTTGAGATGCCTACCTCCACTGTCAAGGTTGACGTTGCGAAGGTACTTAAGTCCGAAGGTTTCATTGGAAATTACCAGGTTATTCCTGGAGGTGTTCAAGGTACTTTGAAAATTGATCTTAAATACGGACCGGCCAATGAGTGCGTGATCACCGGTATTAAAAGGATTAGTAAGCCAGGGTTGCGGAGATACGCAAAGGCAGACGCGATTCCGAAGGTGTTAAACGGCCTAGGGGTCGCCATTATATCCACTTCTAAGGGTGTTGTGACTGACAAAACAGCCAGAGCACTGCATGCAGGTGGAGAGATAATTTGTGAGGTCTGGTAAGACCCGCGGATAACGGAGGAATTTATGTCTCGTATTGGTAAACAACCAATTCCGGTACCCGCAGGGGTGAAGATTGAGTTGCAGGGTCAGCAGCTTACGGTTACTGGAGCAAAAGGTACTTTAAAGCGTGAAATCATTCAGGATATTGATGTTCAAATTCAGGATGATATAATCCAGGTCAACAATCGTATTGAAAACACTAAGGTAAATGCTTTTCGTGGCCTTACTAGAAGTTTGATTAACAATATGATCATAGGCGTTGTAGACGGTTTTAAGAAGGTCCTGATTATTGAGGGTGTTGGGTATAAAGCAAATGTTAGTGGTTCAACGTTGACATTAAATGTCGGATACTCCAATCCTGTGAACTTTCAGCTTCCAAAGGAAGTTTCAGCATCTGTCGAAGGAAACACTAAGATTGTTGTTGAATGCATCGATAAAGAGTTGCTCGGACTTGTTGCTTCAAGGATACGTCAAGTGAGGAAACCTGAACCCTATAAAGGTAAAGGTATTCGTTATGAGGACGAACATATTGTTAGAAAAGTTGGCAAAGCGGGCGCTAAATAATTTGTACGGTCGAACAAGTCAATAATAAACTGAATGGTAAATCGCAATGGCTAAGACAAATCCCAAGACTATAGCTAGGGCTAAACGGGTGCGCAGGATAAGGAAGAAGATTTCCGGGACTAGCGAACGCCCCAGGCTGAGAGTCTTTAAAAGTAATAAACACATGTATGCTCAAATTATCGACGATACGGCTGGACATACATTAGTATCTATGTCAACCGTTGATAAAGAATTTGAGGCGGGTGACGAAAAAGGAAAGGCTGCAGTAGCAAAAAAGATAGGTGTTATACTTGCTACTCGTGCCAAGGCTGCCGGAATTAGCAAGGTGATTTTTGATCGAGGTGGATCAGTTTATCATGGCCGGGTTAAATCTCTTTCCGACGGTGCTCGGGAAGGTGGTCTTGAATTTTAATGATTTCTATTATAACGGGGGTGTCCCTTGTCTGATTTTAAACGTTCCAAAAGTGCTGCTACTGAGGAACTGATAGAGAAAATTGTATTTATCAACCGGGTTGCAAAAGTGGTTAAAGGCGGTCGTAGGTTCAGTTTCAGTGCCATTGTTGTCGTTGGCGACGGAAATGGCAAAGTTGGGTACGGCCTGGGAAAAGCGAATCAGGTTCCAGAAGCCATCAGGAAAGGCGTGGAAAGAGCTCGAAAGAGCATGTTCGCCATTTCGCTAACTGAACATTCAATTCCGCATCAGGTAGTTGGAAAATTCGGAGCTGGTAAAGTTTTACTGAAACCTGCTTCAGCAGGAACCGGACTTATCGCTGGTGGACCTGTGAGAGCCGTATTAGAAGCTGCTGGAGTGTCTAATATTCTTACAAAATGTCTGGGATCACACAATCCACACAATATGGTAAAGGCTACTTTAGACGGTCTGCGCGAACTCCGTACAGCTCGAAGCATAGCTGAATTGCGTGGTAAAACTGTAGAAGAAATAACTGCTTAATTACAACGTAGGTGGTGTCGGGTTTGTAACCGATTACCTTTGTTGTGTAATATTTGATTAAAAGAAGGTAGTCAAATGGCCGAGACAATTACATTTACTCTAGTTAAGAGTGGTATTGGGAGTACAAAGAAAATCAATGCGACCTTAATAGGGCTGGGGCTCACCAAAATGAATAAAACAGTAACAAGAAAAGATACCCCTGAACTTCGCGGAATGCTTAATAAGGTGACTCATCTTGTTCGTATGGAGGAGGCATAGCATGTTGACTTTAGCCAATCTTTCTCCCAAAGCCGGTTCGACAAAACAGCGGAAGCGCGTTGGTAGAGGTCCGGGTAGCGGGCATGGAAAAACTGCGGGACGTGGGCACAAGGGATTTAAGTCACGCTCTGGTTCCGGAATTAAACCTGGGTTTGAGGGTGGTCAAATGCCCTTGCAACGACGTTTACCAAAACGTGGGTTTACTAATATATTTAAAAAAGAATATGCACTTGTCTCTCTTAGTCAGCTCAACGAGCTTCCTAATGAAGAACTTATCACAGTGGACACTCTTGTTGCAGCTGGACTTGTTAAAAAAGGAATGTTGGTTAAGGTTCTTGCTAATGGTGAGATAACTAACGCACTAAAGATACAAGTTGATAAAATGAGTAAAGCTGCGCAAAACAAGATTGAGACTGCAGGCGGAATGGTTGTTACCGAAGACCTGAAAGAAGCTTAAACGCTTTTATCTCTCGAAAGGCTATCCGATAAATATTTATATAGTAGCATCGTAAATAGGTTTTGATAATGAGTGGATTGCAGAGTGCTGCAAATATACCAGAGCTGCGAAGGCGTGTTTTGTTCACGCTTATCATGCTTGCTGTTTATAGGATGGGGGTGCAAATACCTACACCTGGAATAAACGGTGAGGCGTTATCAGCTTTTTTTACCCAGAATGCAAGTACACTATTTGGCATGTTTAATATGTTTTCGGGAGGTGCTTTAGAGAATTTCTCAATTTTCGCTCTCGGAATCATGCCTTATATCAGTGCTTCAATTATCATCCAATTATTGACTGTGGTGATACCGCGACTTGAGGCACTGAAAAAGGAAGGACCTGCTGGTAATAGAAAAATTACTCAGTACACAAGATACGGCACGGTGTTTTTGAGTATAATTCAAGGTACATTCATCGCTATTGGACTGGAAGGAATGACAGGGCCAGGTGGTGAGGCTATTGTACTTGCACCTGGTATTGAGTTTAAGCTAATGACTGTACTGACTCTCACATCTGGAACAGCCTTTATAATGTGGCTAGGTGAACAGATGACCGAAAGAGGAATAGGTAATGGAATTTCTCTGATCATTTTCGCCGGCATCGTAGCGAGTGGACCTGCGGCTATTGTGAACTCCATACAATTGATTAAAGCCGGAGAGATCTCTCTCTTCTTTGTTCCTTTTCTTGTGTTATTCATGTTTGGTGTAATTGGCATTATTGTCTTCTTTGAAACATCTCAGAGGAGAATTCCAATACAATATGCAAAAAGAGTAGTAGGTAGAAAAGTGTATGGCGGGCAAAGCTCCCATCTGCCTTTGAAAATTAATATTTCGGGTGTCATTCCACCAATTTTTGCTTCTTCAATCATGATGTTCCCTGCAACAATTGGTAGTTTCATCCAAATTGATTGGGTTCAGAGGGTTTCTGCGGCCATGTCACCAGGAACGGTTTACTATTATGTTTGCTACGTTGGAATGATAGTATTTTTCTGTTTCTTTTACACCGCAGTAACGTTTAAGCCTGATGATGTTGCAGAAAACCTGAAAAAAAATGGTGGTTTTGTACCAGGCATTCGTCCAGGTAAGAAGACAGCGGAGTTTATTGATAAAGTCCTGACTAGACTGACAGTAGTCGGGGCAATTTATTTGAGTACTGTTTGTGTATTACCGACCATTCTTATAGCTCAATTTAATATTCCTTTCTTCTTTGGTGGAACAGCCCTGTTGATTGTGGTTGGTGTTGGTATAGATACAATTTCCCAGATTGAATCACATTTGCACATGCGGAACTATGAAGGTTTTATGAAGCAAGGTCGGATTAAGGGGCGTAGGTAGAGTGTCAAGATCCGGTGAAACTCGTCAAAACAGAAATATTGTTATAAAAACTGACCATGAAATTTCGCTTATGCGAGAGGCAAATCAGATTGTTGCTGAAACTCTGACAATGCTTGAGAAAGTTATTGAACCCGGGATTACTACTTGGGATCTTAATAGCCTGGCCGAAGAATTATGTTACAAGAGAAAAGCTAAGCCCGCTTTTAAAGACTATAGAGGATTTCCGGGTAGCTTGTGTGTATCTGTTAACGAAGAAGTTGTACATGGGATACCTTCAAGAAAGAAAAAGCTTAAAAATGGCGATATTATCTCTATAGATTTCGGTGTGTTCTTTAAAGGTTACTATGGTGATTCAGCAATTACAGTTCCTGTTGGCAAAATATCGGATGATGTTGAAAGGTTGCTGAAGACTACCCGCGTAAGCCTGGAGAAAGGTATCGAACAAGCAGTCATAGGCAATAGAATTGGCGATATCTCTAAAGCAATACAGGAATATGTCGAAGGGAATGGATTTTTTGTTGTTAGACAGTTTGTTGGACATGGTATTGGTACCCAACTGCATGAAGCACCCGAAATTCCAAATTTTTATCAGGGTGAGCGGACTGCGAAATTAATACCAGGAATGGTATTGGCCATTGAACCTATGGTGAATATGGGTACTCAAAAAGTAACAGTACTGAGAGATGGATGGACTGTCATTACCAATGACAAAAAGCCGTCTGCTCATTTTGAACACTCCATTGCTGTAACTGAAAATGGACCACTTATCCTTAGTTGTGTGGAAAAATAGTGGTTCAGTGAAAAAAATCTTCTCTTTTGTTGATACTTGTATTATACTATTCCGTTTTTAACTGAACTTTGAATTTTCAGGATATTTCATGTCAAAAGAAGAAGCGATTGAAGTAGAAGGCACTATTATAGAACCGCTGCCAAATGCGATGTTTCGCGTGGAGCTCGATAACGGTCATAAAGTGCTCGCCCATATTTCCGGAAAAATGCGAATGCATTTTATTAAAATTTTGCCTGGAGATCGGGTTACAATAGAACTTTCTCCCTATGACCTTAATAGGGGTAGAGTTACATTTCGGGCAAAGAATGCCAAAAAGAAAAAATAGAGAGTTTGTTTATCATGAAAGTACGCGCGTCTGTAAAGAAAATGTGCAGTGATTGTAAGATCTTCAAGCGCAACGGTATTGTTCGCGTTTCCTGTAAGATAAAAAAACATAAACAGAGGCAGGGATAAACAGGTGTTGCCGCTTTTAATTACCTACTTCTTTTAAGGAGATGTACCTTGGCACGTATAGCAGGAATTGACCTTCCCAAAAATAAGCACATGGATCGGGCGTTAACTTACATACACGGTATTGGGTTAACCTCTGCACGTAGGATTCTTGAAAAAGTTGATCTTCCCTTCACCATGAACAGCGATGACCTGGACGGTGAGGATGTAAACCGGATCAGGAAGGTTCTTGAAGATGAGTATGTCGTTGAGGGTGACCGCAGACGGGAAGTATCCATGAATATTAAAAGATTGACTGACCTCGGGTGCTATAGAGGGCGACGTCATCGCATGGGTTTACCTTGTCGTGGGCAAAAAACGAAGACAAATGCTCGTACCCGGAAAGGGCCGCGCCGTGGTGCGGGTCGTCGGAAATAATGAACTTAATACAGGTGTAAGTTATGGCCGTAGCTAAAAAAAGAAAAGTAAAGAAGAACATACCTGAGGGTATCGTTTTTATTTATTCTACTTTCAACAATACTATCGTTACTATTTCTGATAAACAGGGAAATGTGGTTTCTTGGTGCAGCGCTGGCGTACTTGGGTTTAAAGGTTCGCGTAAAAGCACTCCCTTTGCTGCGCAGAATGCACTTGCTGATGCTGCGAAAAAAGCGGCTGATGTTGGAATGCGCAAGGTTGAAGTCAAGGTTAAAGGTCCTGGGCCCGGGCGGGAAGCAGCATTACGTGCTCTCATCAATACCGGATTTGAGGTAAGTCGAATTTACGATGTTACTCCAATTCCCCACAATGGATGTAAACCTCCAAAACGCCGTAGAGTATAACGGCAGTAAAAACCCTGTTATAGAGAATCTTATGAAAATGGAGGCCTAAGTTGGCTAGAAATATTGGTGCTGCATGCCGTCGATGCAGAAGAGAAGGTTTGAAGTTGTACCTTAAGGGCGACCGCTGTTATTCCGATAAATGCTCATTCGAAAGAAGGGCATTCGGTCCAGGTCAACATGGACAAGCCAGATTCAAAAAGCTGTCTGATTATGCCATTCAGCTTAGAGAAAAGCAGAAGGTCAAAAGTATATATGGCATGCTCGAAGGACAGTTTCGTCTGAGCTTTGAGAAAGCTGAAGGGCAGAAAGGAGTAACTGGTGAAAACCTGCTCGTCTTGATCGAAAGGCGTTTAGATAACACTATATTTCGTATAGGTTTTGCTTCTTCGAGAAAACAGGCTCGCCAGTTAGTTCGACATAATCACATTCAGATCAATGGTCGTAAGGTTAACATCCCTTCGTTTTTAGTGTCTGTAGGTGATGTCATTACTTTAAAAGAAAAAAGTCGGGCAAATACTGTCATTAATGAAAATATTGAGGCTGTAGTTAGACGTGGAGTACCTAGTTGGCTGGAATTGGAAAAAGAGAATTTTAAAGCCACTGTTAAAGCCTTGCCAAATAGAGAAGAACTGACTATGCCAATTCATGAGCAGTTGATCGTAGAACTCTACTCCAAGTAATTAAGTATAGTGGATCAGATTAGTAATCGTTTACTTTAATTCTGTTCCTTATGATAAGACTCTTTTATGTTGGGAAGAGTCCAATCCTGTCAAGTTGGAGACGTCACTGTTCAACTTGACAGGTATAAGTACCTCAGAAAAATTTTATTTAGCAATATAAAACAATAATGTCTAAGGTACGAATAAGGCATATACTACTAAGTTTGTAGAAACGCAGAGAAGGAAATCTATGACTCAAGTCGCCGACGAAAAAATACCGTTTCACCGAAACTGGCATGAGCTAATTAAGCCTGTGAAGTTAGAGGTTGACAGAGAAAAATACACCGATATATATGGAAAATTTATATGTCAACCTCTTGAGAGAGGATTCGCTACCACTATAGGCAACACACTACGCCGGATATTGCTTTCATCTATACAGGGAGCTGCAATAACTTCGGTAAAGATCGAAGGTGCGTTGCATGAATTCACTTCCATGAAAGATATCATGGAAGATGTTAGTGAAATTATTCTTAATCTCAAACAAGTTAGGATTAAACTTCATTCAGCTGATTCCCAGAAAGTCATTATTGATAAAACTGGACCCGGTGTTATCACTGCAGGTGACATTGTAGAAACCGGTTATGTAGAAGTGATGAACAAGGATCAGGTTATCTGTACACTGACTGGAGACACATCATTTCATGCCGAAATGACTGTTGAATGGGGTAAGGGGTATCAACCTGCTGAAAAAATGGATAAGGAAAATTTGTCGATTGGGCAAATACCAATTGACGCAATTTTCACTCCCATTAAAAAGATTCAGTTTACAACATCACAGGCTCGTGTAGGACAGCAGACAGACTATGATAAACTCATAATTGAGATCGAAACAGACGGTAGTCTGAGACCTGAAAATGCTCTTGCATACGCCGCAAAAATTTTAAAAGAACAACTGACTATCTTCATAAATTTTGATGAAGAAGAAGCTGAGCCGGAAGTACTTTTGGATTCAAGTAGAGACTCAGAGCCACTCAATCCATATCTTGATAAACCAGTGGAAGATTTGGAGCTCTCAGTTCGCTCTGCTAATTGTTTGAAAAATGCCGATATCAACTATATCGGCGATCTAGCCCAAAAAACTGATCAAGAAATGCTGAAGACCAAAAACTTTGGTCGCAAATCGCTCAATGAGATAAAAGCACTTCTTTCTGAAATGGATCTAACCTTGGGTATGAAATTTGACAGCTGGATCCCGCCGCATCAGCGTGCAGATAAAGAAGAAGGGTCGTGAAATAACATTTCCGATTAATTATATTTAAGAGAAAAGTAACCATATCAGGTTTTAGGCAGTAGCTGAGGATATAGAGATGAGACATAAATTAGCAGGTAGAAGATTAGGACGTACCACTTCACATAGGATGGCAATGTTCAGAAATATGGTCACCTCTCTGTTTGAGCATGAGCGTATTGTCACTACTGCTGAAAAAGCAAAAGAACTCCGTCCGATTGCTGAAAAGATGATAACTTTGGGCAAAAGGGGAGATCTGCATGCTAGACGGCAGGCACTGTCTTTTATACGAAGTAAAGATGTTGTTGAGAAACTTTTCACCGAGATAAAAGACAAGTTTTCGGACAGGAAAGGTGGTTACACCAGGATTCTTAAGACCGGAGTCAGAAAAGGTGATGCTGCCGGTATGGCCATAATTGAACTTGTAGGCTATGAAGAGGTTATTGAAACTCCTAAAGCTGAAAGTTAAGAAAAATTTGATAATCTTGTTAAAGCTGACTGGAGCGTATGTTCCAGTCAGCTTTTTTTTTGTTGAACGTTTTCTAATTATGAGAGGTTGGCGTTGAGTAATCGTGAGAAAACATTTCCTGAGGGGATGGTTCCTCTCGGAAAGAGTGAGTTTAAGTTCGCATGTCACCCTAAAGTCGAATGTTTCACATTTTGCTGCAGAAACGTCGATATGCTTCTCTATCCTTACGATATAATTCGGCTGAAAAATGCCCTAGGTATACTTTCCGAAGATTTTATGCGGAAATATACTTTCCTCGAAAAAGTTGACAATCCTTATTTTCCTTCTGTGAAGCTTAAATTGAATGACGGTGATGGAAAAGCATGTCCTTTTCTGACTGATACCGGTTGCTCGGTTTATCTAGATCGACCTTCGGCATGTCGAACATATCCTCTTGAAAGAGCCGTTGATCGTACGAATGCTGCAATTACTGGCGAAGAATATTATTTTTTGACAGACCATCCATATTGTCTTGGGCATAAAGAGGATATTCCTCAGACTGTAAACAGTTGGGTGAGGAATCAACAGCTCATTGAGTATAATACAATGAATGCCTTGTGGGCTGAAATAGATACTGTTTTTAGTCAGAATCCATGGAAGGGAGAAGGCGTAGCAGGTGAAAAACAACAGTTGGCTTTCATGGTTTGTTACAATATAGATGGATTTCGTCAATTCGCAGCAGATCATCAACTCCTTAAGACATTTAAACTAGATAAAGATTTTAAGAGGCGTATAGCCAGAGAGGATAGTGAACTGCTCAAATTTGGGTTTATCTGGCTGAAACGGATTCTTACAGGTATTTAAACCACTCAGGCAAAATTTTGGCCTGCACATTGAAATACGTAAGCAAAAGTTGCAAAATGACTACACTTGTGGTACACAGTGGTGTTGTCCTTAGTAAATTGTTAATGGCGTAGTAAAAACAAAGGGCTGTTTTTCATACTTTTCTTTACGAGTATGGTCTCTTTCCGAAATTTTAACAGAAATATTAGAAAAATTGGAAGGTAAAAAGAGCAGCAAAAACACACATCTTCGCTCGCAGCTGGTGTCGAAAACATGTAAATGTTATCGATTACAGAAGGTGGAGGAATAACCAGAAACGGAGAAAATTATGGCAAATGCTACAGTAAAAGACATGCTTAAGGCCGGTGTCCATTTTGGTCATCAAACGAGACGCTGGAATCCAAAAATGAAGCCCTTCATTTATGGGCCGCGTAATGGAATTTATATTATCAACTTGGATGTTACCAAGCGACTTTTTGATAAAGCCTGTGATTTTATTACAACGGAAGTCAAAAAGGGCGGTTCGGTACTTTTTGTAGGAACAAAACGACAGGCTCAAGCGATTATCAGCGATGAAGCCAAGAGGGCCGGAATGTTCTATGTTGATCATCGATGGCTGGGTGGAATGCTCACTAATTTTCAGACTATCAAAAACAGCATTGATCGTTTGAAATCCATTGAATCCATGCAGGCTGATGGTTCCATAAACCGATTTCCTAAGAAAGAGATTCTTCTTATGGAAAAGGAGCGTATTAAGCTCGAACGGAATGTAGGTGGTATCAAAAACATGCGCTCCCTTCCTTCCGTAATGTTTGTAGTTGACCCGCGTAAAGAAGCCATCGCCGTAAGTGAGGCCGTAAAGCTTGGTATCCCTGTAGTGGCAATGGCAGATACAAACTGTGATCCTGATAATATCGATTTTGTTATTCCAGGCAATGATGATGCAATTCGCTCTATTCGTCTGATAAGTTATCATGTTGCTGAAGCTATACTTACCGGTCAAGCGCATCGTGACGGAGAGAATGCATCAGAGGAAGCAATTGCCGCTTCAATGGGCGATGTCGAAAGTGAGATCGAAGGTGGAACTGCTGAAGCAGAGGTGTAATTTTTTACCACAGAGCTCGTTTTAGATATAGCTCCGGTAAGGCAAGAATCGTTGATTTTAAAGGGGCTGTCTTGTGACTGCCCCTTTTTCGTATGTAAATAACTTTAACTCATTTTCAATATAGCCTTAATGGTTGTAATGGAAGTTAATAATATTACTCATAGAATTACAAAGGAGATTTACCATGGCAATTACTAGTAAGATGGTAAAAGATCTGAGGGATAAAACTCAAGCTGGCATGATGGATTGTAAAAAAGCCCTTGAAAAAACCGACGGTGATATGGAAAAAGCCGTCGATTTACTTCGTCAGAAAGGATTAGCCGTTGCAGCTAAAAGAGCAGGTCGTGCCACAAGCGAAGGTGTTATTGAAACTTATATCCATGCAGGCGGCAAACTTGGCGTAATGGTTGAACTTGGTTGTGAGACTGACTTCGTTGCTAAAAATGATGATTTTAGAGAATTTGCTCGTGATATAGCAATGCATATCGCTGCTGCAAATCCTGTTTCAATTAGCAGAGAAGATGTTCCGGAAGCTGTAGTTGCACGTGAAAAAGAGATCTATGTGCAACAGGCTCTTGACTCTGGCAAGCCTGAAGCAATTGTAGAGAAAATGGTATCGGGTAAGGTGGAAAAATTTCTTGCAGAAATTGTTTTGCTTGAGCAGAAATTCGTTAAAAATCCAGATCTTTCTATTCAGGATTTACTGAATGAACTCGTCGGCAAGATCGGTGAGAATATTTCAATCAAGAAATTTGCGCGCTTTCAGATCGGTGTAGAATAATATTCCTCCTCTAAAGCAGGTGGTATATTCAAGTCCGCCTGCTTTAATTAAATCCACTTTCGTCTCGATAATATCATCTTATGGAAAAAACTATGACCGAAAAGTTACAGTACAAGAGAATATTGCTGAAACTCAGTGGTGAAGCTCTGATGGGAAATGATGCCTATGGTATCAATACCAAAATACTGGAATTCGTTGCTGCTGAAGTCAAAGAAGTTGTAGCGACAGGTATTGAGTTGGGCCTGGTGATAGGTGCAGGGAATATTTTTAGGGGAGTCGCTGGTGCAAGCAAAGGTATGGATCGTACCACTGCTGACAATATGGGAATGCTGGCCACGGTAATGAATAGTTTGGCGATGCAGGATGCTCTTGAAAGAGCCGGTGTTATTACCCGGGTCATGTCTGCGATTCCAATGCAATCTGTTTCTGAGCCATATATACGGCGAAGGGCAACCCGACATCTCGAAAAAGGGCGTGTGGTTATCTTCGCTGCTGGAACCGGAAATCCTTATTTTACTACTGACTCGGCTGGTGTACTTCGAGCTTTAGAAATCGATGCCGATCTAGTTATCAAAGCGACCAAAGTCGATGGGGTTTACGATATGGATCCCGTGGTCTTTTCCGAAGCTGTTAAGTTTGATCGGCTGACCTACGACGATGTTCTTCAGAAGGGGCTGCGAGTAATGGATGCCGCTGGTATTTCGCTTGCCAAAGAAGACAAACTCCCTATCATGGTGCTTAATATGTCGGTCGCCGGTAATATAAGACGTGCTGCCATGGGACAAAATGTCGGTACACTGATAACATCATAAATCCTGAATGAGCAAGGAGGGTAAATCATGAGTGAAGTAATCCTGGAATCGTCAGATAAAATGGAAAAAAGTGTTATCGCTTTCAAGAAAGAATTGTCTAAAATCCGTACAGGAAGAGCTTCTTTAGCTATTCTCGATGGTATACTTGTAGATGCCTATGGGAGTACCATGCCGCTCAACCAAGTAGGCTCAATCACCATTCCGGAAAGTAGGATGATCGTTATACAGCCTTGGGATCCACAGATGCTGCCAGCCATAGAGAAAGCCATCCTCAAGTCTGATATTGGACTCAATCCAATAGGTGACGGCAAAGTCATTCGTCTCAATATCCCTCAACTTACTGAAGAGCGCCGTAAAGATCTGGTAAAATCTGTGAGGAAAATTGCTGAAGAATTTCGCGTGGCCATCCGGAATATTCGGAGAGAAGCAATCGAAGTTCTGAAAAAACAAAAAAAGGATAAGGAAATTTCCGAGGACGAACTGTTCAAGTTTCAGGATGAAACTCAAAGTGAAACCGATCTGTATATTAAACAGATTGATGAAGTTACAGCCAATAAAGAAAAAGAAGTGATGGAAGTCTGATTTTTTATCTCCCTTGTTCCTTTCTCTTTTTTTAATTATTTTTTAGGTCCTTATGTCTGACATTTCCGCAATTGATTTGAACCGTCTTCCTCGTCATGTGGCAATCATAATGGATGGAAATGGCAGATGGGCCCAAAAAAGAAAACAACCCCGATTGTTTGGTCACAAGGCAGGAGCAGAATCTGTACGAAAAATTGTCAAAACATGTCGTGAAATCGGTATAGAATATCTTACATTGTACGCATTTTCGTCCGAAAATTGGCGTCGTCCAGCACAGGAAGTAACCGGCCTCATGTCTATTCTTAAAAACTTTCTTGAGTCGGAATTGCCTCGCATGCAAAAAAATGATATCCGCCTCATGTCTATAGGGGATAGACAGCGATTACCTGATGAAGTGCGGAAATCGTTAGAAAGAGGGATAGCTGCAACATCTGGCAATTCCAAGCTTACCCTAAATCTGGCGCTGAGCTATGGAAGCCGTGATGAACTTATCCGAGCAGTGAAAGCGATAAGTTCTCTCTGCCTGAAAGGTGACATGACTCCTGATCAGATTACTGATCAAACTATCAATGAAAATCTTGATACCTGCCAAATGCCAGATCCCGATTTACTCATTCGCACAGGAGGTGAAGCACGATTATCAAATTTTCTATTGTGGCAGATATCTTATTCTGAAATCTATTTTACTGAAACCATGTGGCCTGATTTCAGGAAGCAATCATTCTTGCAAGCGCTGTTAGAATACCAGTCCAGGGAGAGGCGGTTTGGGCGTATAGGCGATCAACTGCTTACTAAATAGATTATGAAACGTATTGTCCCTGGAATATTAATTGCTGGTTTCTGGTTACTTTTACTGTTGAAAGGGTCAATGCAACTGTATTGCCTTGTCATTGTCCTGTTAGTGCTGGTGGCTGCCAACGAATATGTGAAAATGGCCGATGTGAGGAAAATACCTACATTTGAACGTTGGCTTCTTAATATCATACTATCAACGCCTGTCGTTGCTACCACTATCAGTCCTAGTATCACTACCCTTGCTGTTTCAATACTTGCGGCATTTCTTGGCCTCACCTGTTATTTGCTCTATCGCTACAAAGATACACCTGATCCCTATAACCTTTTTTGTCGTCTGGTTTTTGGTGAAGTTTATGTTGGCGTACTTGGGGCGCATCTTATACTCCTGCGCTTCTTGCCGGATGGCGGCAGCTGGTTGATAATCGCTTCCGCAATAACCGCATGTTCTGACAGTGGTGCATATTTTGTCGGAAAAGCTATAGGCAAAAGGAAACTCTGTCCAAACATCAGTCCTAATAAAACAGTTGAGGGTGCGGTTGGAGGAATTTTTTTCGGCCTTTTTGGTGCTGTGATTTTTGCTTTATTACTTTTGCCTGCAATCAACTGGGTATTCCTCATTGGAGCTGCCATTTTTTTAGCTGCAGCCGGAATTGCAGGTGACCTAACTGAATCGATTATCAAACGAGGTACCGCCACTAAAGATTCCGGTCATTGTCTGGCTGGGCATGGTGGAGTGCTTGATCGAGTGGATTCGCTCCTTTTTGTCTGTCCGATCCTTTATTATCTTCTTGTTTGTCCGGTGCTATAATGAGACGTATATCTCTTTTGGGAGCGACCGGTTCAATCGGCGTGAATGTACTTAATGTCGTCAGGCAGTTTCCTGAGCTGTACAAAGTTGTTGCAATGGCGGCGGGGACAAATATCCATAAACTTGCAGAACAGGTAATAGAATTTAACCCTGAATTGATCTCCGTATTTGACGAAAAAAGTGTGGAGGATCTGCGGTATCTTCTTCCTTCTATTTTTCACAACAGAATTGTACATGGCTCCGAGGGGAACATTCTTGTTGCAGCTTTTCCATCCGCCGATCTGACTCTTTCAGCAATTGTCGGTGCAGCCGGACTGCTGCCGACTCTAGCAGCTATTGACGCCGGTAAGGATATTGGTCTTGCCAATAAAGAAACCCTGGTTATGGCCGGCAAAATTGTCATGACTGCAGTCAAAAGAAAAGGTATTAGACTTTTGCCGGTTGACTCAGAGCATTCAGCTATTTTTCAAGTGCTTGAGGCTGGGCGAAGAAAAGATTTGAAAAAAATCATTCTCACAGCGTCCGGAGGACCTTTTCGTGGAATGAATCGGGAACAGTTGCAACATGTTACCAGGGAACAGGCACTTAATCACCCCAACTGGAGTATGGGCAAAAAGATTTCCGTTGATTCAGCGACCCTTATGAATAAAGGCCTTGAGGTTATAGAAGCCCGGTGGCTTTTTGAAGTCGATAAAGAAGAAATTGAGGTGGTAGTGCACCCTCAATCGATAGTTCATTCCCTTGTGGAATATAATGATGGGTCGGTTCTGGCGCAGTTGGGGATTCCAGATATGCGCATTCCAATATCCTATGCGCTTTCCTATCCAGCCAGAAGAACACTTGAGCTGCAACCTCTCAATCTTTTTACCTGTGGAACCCTTGAATTCTTCGAGCCTGATTATAAAAGCTTTCCTGCTCTCAATCTCGCTTTTTCCGCTCTTGAGAGTGGAGGAGTTTTGCCTGCAGTGCTCAATAGTGCAAATGAAGTCGCTGTAGAGGCCTTCCTCCTATCGAAGATAACTTTTCCACAAATAGCTGAGACAGTCGCCAGAACAATGGATATTGTACACGAAGGGAGTGAGAATAGTTTAGACGATATTCTCGCTGCAGATGAAACCGCCAGGCGGGAGGCATTTAAGCTTATTGAAAGTTATAACTAGCCCGCGTTTCTCTCCTGGTTAAGCAATTTTTATCGTTATCCAGGCACCTGGTTAATCTTTAAAGACATTTAAAAAAAATCTTTGTCACCGGTATCCGGTGACATGTCACTCTATAATTATTCAACTATGAATACTCTTTTTTCTTTCATCCTGGTACTTGGTCTCCTTATCTTTGTCCATGAACTGGGGCATTTCCTTTTTGCAAAATTGTTCGGTGTTCGGGTATTAAAATTCTCCCTGGGATTTGGGCCGAAGATTGTCGGCAAAGTAATCGGGGAAACCGAATATGTTATTTCTGCCCTTCCGCTCGGTGGCTTCGTAAAGATGTTCGGAGAAAATCCGGACGAGCAGCAGATATCCGATGAAGATAGAAAAGGTTCCTTTGCCCATAAACCTGTGTGGCAGAGATTTATGGTAGTTTTCGCGGGACCGCTTTTTAACCTGCTGTTCGCTGTATTGCTGTTTTTTATGGTCTTCACCTTCGTTGGTATTCCGACTTCAGTCGATACAACGCGAATCGGTAAGGTTACCGAAAATTCTCCGGCGGCCCTGGCAGGTATGCAGGCAGATGATATTATAGTCCAAATTGAAAACAAAGAAACCACGACATGGCTTGAGGTTTTAGAGGCGGTTAAAAGCAGCGAAGGAAATCCGATAAGTGTCGGTGTCCAACGAGGAGAACAGAATTTAACCTTGGAGATAATTCCGGCCATCGATGCTGTTAAGAACGTTTTCGGTGAAGAAGTTGAAAAACGTTATATGATCGGGATTATGAAAGCCGATGAGCTCACCTATGAAAAGAGTGGTATTGTTGGAGCATTTAAAGGTGCCTGTCTCCAGACGTGGATGTATATTTCTCTTACGGCCATGGGTTTTATGAAAATAATCCAGCAGGTTATTCCTGCCTCAGAGTTGGGAGGACCTATCCTTATTGCCCAGATTGCCGGAGAACAAATGAAGGCAGGGTGGTTGAATCTCATTTATTTTATGAGTTTGCTCAGTGTCAATCTCGGTATTCTGAATCTTCTCCCGATCCCGGTACTCGATGGGGGACATCTGGTCTTTCTGACTATCGAAGGTATTCGCCGTAAACCTATGAATGAAAGAGCACAGATTGTCGCCCAACAGGTAGGTATCGGCCTCCTTGGTACACTCATGATCTTTGTATTCTATAACGATATTGTCAGGCTTTTTAATTGATGGATCACCTGCAACCACTGATATTATCAATGGATACTGCAACTCCCTGCAGTACTGTTGCACTTACGTATGGGACAAGAGATGACGGGATGGTGCTTGCATCACTTAGCCTTACCGGTAAGGTAACGCATTCAAGACGCTTGTTCACTGCTTTGGACTATATCATGAAGGAAGCAGGAGTCGATTGGCTTTCGATCAGCGGAATAGGGGTGAGTCTCGGACCGGGAAGCTTCACCGGCCTTAGAATCGGCATGGCTACGGCCAAAGGATTGGCAGCCGCTGCAGGAAAAGTGTTGCTTGGCGTTTCGACTCTTGATTCTCTGGCGGCAAGGATTGTGACTTCAAAGCTGATCTGTACTGTTCTCGACGCTCGAAAAAAAGAGGTCTATACCGCCTTTTATCGCTGTAATGAAAAGGGACAATCAGAACGAGTAAGTGATATGGTGGTAATGGCACCCGAAAGACTTGTAGCGGCTATTGCCGAACCTGTTGTGATGGTTGGAGACGGAGCGAAGGTCTATGGTGATATGTTTAAAAAATCCTTAGGGGAAAATGTCATTTTCGCGCCGGCACAGCTGCATGAACCATCTGCTTCGTCTCTTGGAATGCTGGCAGGAGAGCTTTTTCAAGCTGGAAAGCATCTCGAATTAGCAGAGGCTGTGCCTGTTTACATAAGAAGCTCGGATGCGGAGCTCAATCTTTTGCAGAAAAGAAACAAATTGCAGCAAAAAAAGACCGCTTGCCAATGATTATAAGACGTAAAACTCGACAGATACAGATCGGCAAAGTTGCAGTCGGGGGAGACAGTACTATCAGCGTGCAGTCCATGACGAATACCGACACCAGAAATGTGGATCAAACCGTTGAACAGATTCGTCGTCTGCAGGCATCAGGTTGTGATATAGTCAGGGTTGCTGTGTTAGATCTTGAGGCGGCTGCGGCTATTAAGTGTATTCAGGATAAAATTTCCATTCCTCTTATAGCAGATATTCATTTTGATTATCGATTGGCAGTAGCTGCAATGGAAAACGGTGCCGACGGTATTCGAATCAATCCCGGTAATCTTGGTGGAGAAGAAAAAATCGCCCGCGTGGTCGCCGCAGCCAAACACCATACGGTGCCGATAAGAGTCGGCGTGAACAGCGGTTCTATTGAGAAGGATCTCCTGCAAAAATACGGTTATCCCACTCCTGCAAATACTGAGGCGCTCATAGAAAGTGCCATGCGAAATGTCCGGCTTGTTGAAAAGCATGGTTATAACGAGATAAAAATTTCGATAAAATCAGCTGATGTGCTCACCACGATCAACAGCTATCAACAACTTTCGCAAACAACAGATTACCCACTGCATCTGGGAGTGACCGAGGCTGGGGGACTTATTGCCGGCACTGTCAAATCGAGCGTCGCCCTTGGGATTTTACTGAGTAAAGGAATTGGCGACACTTTCCGGATTTCTCTCACCCGGGATCCGGTTGAGGAGGTGAGAGTTGGTTTCGAATTGCTGCGTTCCCTTAAAATTCGCGAACGAGGACCGGAGCTGATTTCCTGTCCGACCTGCGGCCGTACCCAAATAGATCTCTTCGGATTGGCGGAAGAGGTTGAGCGATTTGTCCAGACAATGGAGAGTCCTTTAAAAATTGCTGTCATGGGTTGTATTGTCAATGGTCCTGGAGAAGCCAGGCAGGCTGATATTGGTGTGGCAGGAGGGAACGGTGTTGGTATAATATTCAAGAAAGGGGAAATCTGGAAAAAGGTCCATGAAGATGATCTATTGGAGACCTTTATGACAGAGCTGAAAAAGATGGAACAAGAAGGGCGGAAAGAGCACCCTCAATCTTAAAAGGGACTTCCGTCAGCTATGTTTCCCCTGTTGCACAATGGCCATGACTCAGATTTATAAGATTAATCCTGTAATGTAAGAATATACTATGCGTTATTCACAGACACTGTTGCCGACTCTTAAAGAAACCCCGGCTGAAGCCGAAGTGGTCAGTCATAGACTTATGCTGAGGGCGGGATGCATCCGCAAGCTTACGGCTGGTATTTATTCATATCTCCCATTCGGACTTGCCGCCATCCGGAAAGTTGAAAACATCGTGCGGGAGGAAATGAACCGTGCCGGAGCACAGGAATTGCTCATGCCGATGGTGCAACCAGCCGATCTGTGGATTGAAACAGGAAGGTATGAGAAATATGGGCCGGAGTTGCTTCGATTTCATGATCGCCATGAAAGAGAATCATGCCTTGGACCGACCCATGAAGAAGTGATAACCGATATAGCCCGCAAAGAATTACACTCTTATAGAAATCTGCCTATTAATCTGTATCAAATCCAGACCAAATTTCGTGATGAAATTCGTCCAAGATTCGGCCTCATGAGAGGGCGTGAATTCGTAATGAAAGACGCCTATTCCTTTGACGTAAGTGACGAGGCTGCCGAGATCTCTTACAGGAAAATGTATGAGGCTTATAAGCGGATCTTTACCCGCTGCGGACTCTCATTTAGAGCCGTTCAGGCAGATTCCGGGGCAATAGGCGGCAGTTTTTCCCATGAATTCATGGTACTTGCCGATACCGGAGAAGATACCATCGTGGTTTGCAAGGACTGCGAATACGCTGCAAATATGGAAAAAGCAGTAGTCAAACTTGCTGAAAACAGCCCCAAACAGGCTTTAGGCGAACTGGAAAAAATTGAAACTCCAGGGAAGCGCAAAGTTGATGCGGTTTGTGAGTATTTAGGTATTGAGCCCAAACAACTGCTAAAAACGCTTATCTTTAAAGCAGATGGAAAACCTGTTGCGGTCCTTGTACGCGGTGATCGAGAGGTTGAGGAAGTAAAACTAAAAAACCTGCTTGGTGTGGCCGATGTGGAAATGGCCGACGACAAAGAGGTCTTTGATGCGACCGGGGTTCCAACCGGATATCTCGGGCCCGTAGGTATTGCGATCCGCATAGTAGCCGATCAGGAAGTAGAAGCCATGCAGAATTTTTATGTCGGTGGCAACGAGAAAAATTACCATTTTAAAAATGTTAATTTCGGCAGGGACTTCCAGGTGGAGGCGGTGGCTGATCTGCGGCAGATCACAACCGATGACCCTTGTCCGGAATGCGGCGGAAAACTTGACACAACAGAGGGTATAGAAGTAGGGCATGTCTTTAAGTTGGGTACCGGCTACTCCGAGTCGATGAATGCAACCTTCCAGGATAAAGACGGGCAGGGGAAACATTTTGTTATGGGTTGCTATGGTATTGGCGTCACTCGAATAGTCGCTGCCGCCATCGAACAGAATCACGACGACAAGGGCATTATCTTTCCTGTTCCACTTGCACCATATACTGTAATTATAGTCAATCTTGGTATAAACGATGAGGTAATTAATACAGCTGCCGAAAAACTTTACCAGGATCTGCAAACAGCTGGATTGGAAGTACTCATTGATGACCGGGACGAACGACCAGGATTTAAATTTAAGGATGCCGACCTGCTGGGAATTCCCTATCGCGTTACAGTTGGTAAGAATTTTGTGAGTAATGGGACACTGGAAATCAAGCATCGCAAGGATGGGACGATTGAAGAGTTGACACCGGAAGAAACTGTCAAGATGCTACAGACAGCAATTCTTGCTGAACTCAGTCTATAACCGGAAAGTTGTTCATGACAAATCCATCCACAATAAATCCTGACGGGCTGAAAATTCTAGCCTCGAATTATCTGCAAGGTGTAGATCTATCTGCCATTGATGATGCATGGGAGATTGTCATAAGGGTTCACCAGGATCGTCGTCATTTTTCCGGTGAGCTGTATATTGTCCATTTGTTGGAAGTCGCCTCGACACTTGCTTCCATGCATCTGGATCTCGATACGATTCTTGCCGGTTTGCTCCACGGAGTTTTAAAAGAAGGTGTGGCCGTTGAAGAGCTTGTCGAAAAATTCGGCAAGGATGTGGCAGGCATAGTTGAGGGTTCAACAAGAATTACCAAGGTTTCGTATAACAGCAAACTCGCCAGCCAGGCAGAAAATCTTCGAAAAATGCTGTTGGCCATTGCTACCGATATCCGGGTGTTGTTGGTAAAACTGGTAGACCGGCTGCTTGATATGTTTCTGCTTGATATGGTCGACAGGGAACAGCAGCTTGACATGGCTAGAGAAACCATGGACGTGTATGCTCCCCTGGCAAGCCGTCTCGGTATCGACTGGCTCAAACGGGAGCTGGAGGATCATTCTTTTAAATTTCTGCATCCGGAAGAACATTATGAACTGAGCCATACTCTGGAAAGTTCGCTGGATGAACGTCAGCGATACGTTGATGAGGTTATCGCAATCCTCCACGACAAGCTGGCGGAAAGTAAGATAGTTCCGATTCGTATTATCGGCCGTCCCAAGCACCTCTATTCAATTTATAAGAAATTGATTGCCCAGAATATCCCCGTTGAGCGAGTTTTCGATAAAGTTGCTTTTCGGATCATTGTAGACAGTGTTAATGAGTGCTATGAGGCGTTAGGCACTATTCATTCTAACTGGGCACCGGTACCTGGACGGATAAAGGATTTTATCTCTGTTCCCAAGGCGAACAACTATCAGTCCTTGCATACGACAGTTGTTGGACCTCGGGAGCATTTTATTGAGATTCAGATCCGTACCGACCAGATGGACAGAGTTGCCCAGGAAGGTGTTGCCGCACACTGGGCGTATAAAGAGGGACAAAAAGTTAACCAAAAAGATGTTAAACTTTTTCGGGAACTTAAAAAACTTGTTACTTCCATCCAGGAGGTTGAGGATCCGAGGGAATTTCTCGACAGTCTTGTCGGAGAACTCTATGATCCTGAAATATATGCTCTTTCCCCAAGAGGTGAAGTAAAGGAATTTCCTCTTGGGAGCTGCCCTATTGATTTTGCATACTCTATCCACACTGAGGTTGGTGATCACTGTGTCTCTGCGAAAGTGAACGGACGGCAAGTGCCTCTTAAATATGAGTTGAAGACCGGAGATATTGTTGAGATCGTAACTTCTCCTACACAAGTTCCGAGAAGAGGCTGGCTGGATCTGGTAAAGACCAGCCGGGCTAGAAACAGAATACGATCCTGGTTGAGACGTGAAGAAAAAGAGAAAGCGCTTAAGCTAGGCCGGGAAATTTGTGAAAGAGAGATAAAAAAATACGATACTTCGCTTAAAAAGATTATCAAAAGCGGCCATATCCGATTGATACTCAAGCAGCTGCGCTGCAATTCACTTGATGATCTGCTCAGCAAAGTCGGAAGCGGAGCAATTACAGTCCAGAATCTCATTAAGGGACTCCAGCCTGCCGAGTTGCGCAAGGAAAACGAGCAAATTGCCCTTAATCTGCCGCCGGAAGAACTTGCCAGTTTGATGGTAAACCAGCATGCAACTGATGGCGGAAAAGAAACAACAGGAGTGAAAATTGATGGTATTGACGGAATGCTTGTTAAGGTCAGTCAATGCTGCCGACCATTACCGGGTGATCCTATAGTGGGCTTTATTACTATGGGCCGCGGTGTTTCAGTGCATAAGGCCAATTGCCACAATTTACTCAGTTCCGATCCCAAACGGTGGATTGATGTCTCCTGGACCGGTATTTCTGAAAAAACGTTTAAGGCCGGCATACATGTCAGTGCGGAAAACAAGCGGGGAATTTTCTCTGAGATAAGTGGTGCCATCAGTCTTGATAATGCCAACATAGTAGATATTTCCGCCCATACAACACCGACAGATCAGGCAGATATGACCATTTCTCTTGAAGTTGAAAACCTCAACCATCTCAATAATTTGATGCAGCACCTTCGACAATTGCCGGCAGTTATCAATGTTCGCAGGCTGTAGATATCCGGTGGCAGGATGAAGGGGGATTGTGATGTCTGTGGGAATACAATAGATACTTCTTTTTTGTTATGTCCTTTTTGTGGAAGCAAACTCAAGCAGGCGCATTTTACTAAACAAACAGTATTTGTCCATAAAACTGTCAATTTAGAGGCAGGTCGTCCGGTGTTGGAAATAGCAATTAGCAAATTATTTGAAATAATTGCAGATTCAGTCAGAAACAATGTTAATGTGCTGACCCTCATTCACGGATACGGTTCAAGTGGTAAAGGCGGGGTTATTCGCTCGGAATCCAGGAAAATTCTCGATTTTCTAAAAAGCAAAGGGCAGATAAATGATTATATTGCCGGGGAAGATTTTAACAAACGATCAGGATTGGTGAAATCATTACTTCGGCGCTACCCCCAGTTAAGTGAGGACAAGCACCTGAATAAGGGGAATAAGGGAATCACTCTTGTGATACTTAGCTAATGTCTATCCAGGAATGAGCAGTCTTTTCAAACCCCGGTAAACGGGAAAATAAGCCGGGATAAGTGCCTTGGAGGTAACTTTAAGGTTCTAATTTTAAAGTAGTCTCCAGTTTTCTTGTTTTATTCAGGTTTTCAGAAGTAAGGCACTAAATCGAGACGCTCAATAAACAACTTCTGCAGTGTAGTTTTATAGTCGTAACTTTTATTTATATAAAAAACTTATAAGGAGGAATTTTAGATGAAAAAATATTTGATGCCGGTATTGTTTGGATTTTGTATTGCAATACCCGCTGTTTCCCAATCTGCACCGCCGGAAAGCTTTGAAGAAAAAATCAGCTACAGTATGGGATTTGAAGTAGGCAATTATTTCAAGGCAGCTGGAGGAGATATCCAGGAGGGATTTTTGATTAAAGGTATTCAGGATGCCTATAAAGGGGAAGCACCTTTGCTTACTCCAGAGGAAATGCTGGCGATCAAGAATGAGTTTGCTGAAAAGATGCAGGCAGAGCAGATTGCTCAAATGGAAGAAATGAAAGCTGAAAACAAAGCTGCTGGAACAAAATATCTCGAAGAAAATAAGAAGAAAGAAGGTGTGATTGTTACCGACAGCGGCCTGCAATACGAGGTCCTCAAGCAGGGAGAGGGAGAGACAGCTAAGCCGACTGACACCGTTGTAGTTGATTATGTCGGGACATTGATTGATGGAACCGAATTTGACAGTACGATAAAACGTGGAGAACCAGCTGAGTTTCAGGTCAATCAAGTGATTGAAGGGTGGAGCGAAGCGCTCCAGTTGATGAATCCTGGAACGAAGCTGCGTCTTGTTATTCCCTCAGAACTAGCGTATGGAGAAAACGGTGCTGCACCGCAAATTCAACCGAATTCTGTGCTTGTTTTCGATGTAGAGTTACTCTCGATTAAAGAATAGATTTCTGAGTATGTTATTTCCTGTTTAAGCGGGTTATAAGAAATCCAGTATTAACATGGCCGTCCGGGATTCTCCCGAACGGCCATAATTTTTTATACAATACCAACTAACGATCATTTTTTACGAGCAGATAAAGTCCAGTCATTGAAAAGATTATGTGTATGCTGACCGCAGCAATGATCGGAGAAATAAACCCGGCAATAGAAAGTGATTGTAATGCGCCCCATATTCCCCAGGCAAGAAAAGCAAGACCGCAGCTTATTGGTATCGCAACAGAAAGGTCCCGCCCCCATTTTCGGTAAGAGTAGAGCAAGATTGGCAAGCCGAGCAGTAGTAACGGTATCCCAAGGAAAATATAGGAAATGCGCCCTAAAAAATGAGTCATTGCTGCACGTTTCTGATGATCTGCACTAGCTCTGTCGATTTCCTGATAAAGGTCAGTTAATGAAAGTTCAGCTGATTCGTTGATAGGAACAAGGAAATCTTCGGGGCGTTCCGGTAACTTAATTTTTTTGCTTTCAAAGTTGGAGATTTGATAATTTTTATCATCCTGTTGCCGTTGGACCTGTCCATTGCTTAAAATCCAACTATCGTCTTCTTCGTTCCAATCAGCTAATGCGGCAGTAGTCAATGATTTGATATTATATTTTTCATCCCAGCTGGAGTAGGAAAAATCCTTGAAGTTATAAAGTGCAGGATTGGGCCAGCCAAAAGAATAAAATCCATCCTGCCCCTTATAATAATATCGATCATTGCGCAAAATACCCAACGGAACCTTTCCCCTTACCTGTTCGTACCAGATTTCATTGGTCATGGCTACGGTTGCAGGCAAAAGCCATTGGGCAGCAGCGATGAACAAAAAGGTAAAAAATACCGATCCTAAAATCAATGGCTTAATTATCAGTCGAAGGGGAATTCCTCCGGCTTTTAATGCAGTGAATTCGTTGGAATGATTGAGGATCCCCAGCGTGATCACGCCTGAGAGCAGGATAAAGACCGGCCCCAGTTGGTCTACTATAAATGGAATGATAAGAACGAAATATTCAAGGGCCAGGGACATTGGCTTGCCCGCACTATCGAAATTGTCTATTTTTTCAAAAAAATCAATAAGCAGATAGATAGCAACAAATCCAGCATTAACAGTAAAAAAATACTTTAAAAACTGACTAAGAAGATAGCGGTTGAGCAGATTCACGTAGACTCCAACTAACAAATATTATCATAGCATAAGAGGGTGCTCAGATGCCTTCAAAACTATTTACTGTTGTAGAACAGTTGAAAAATGTCAAAGTCGCCGGAACTAAAACATTGAAAAGGCGCCTTTGATAAGTACAGCACGTAAAATATACCAGATAATAAGCATTAAAGCAGCGACAAGGTTCAAAGATTGCCGGGCTCGATCAGAGCTTATATTTTTAAAGTATGATTAGTAAGGTGTAGGTAACATTATCACTTCCGTGCGTCAAGACCGCCTTTGTCGAGATCGGGTCCAGACACCACGCCCTTGCAATCCTCTTGATCTTTATGGTATACTTAAAGATTGTCGTGGTGTTACCAAGGCCCGGAAGTATAAGGATTATTTTTTGGTATTACCGAAATTTTCTGTTCGTGAGACTTTCCGGGAAATTGAGCAGGATTTATTCAACAGGAGGTGGCTGGCCTTTTTTAGCAAGTAATGACTCCCTTTTACTCTGATGAGAAGAAGTGATTGCAGCATGCACTGTGTTAGTCTGGTCGTTGAGGATCTACCTGCCTTATAGCCATGATTAATGGAGTTCTTGTACTAGAAAATGCCACGGTTACCATATATGGCTCTGAAACAAAAAAACAGCGAACCGCTTCCATGTAAACAAACCTATAAGAACACAGCAAAGGATCGTTTGCATGCTTTCTGGAGTGTTTTTGAGAAAGACGACGAAGTACTTGTTGTCATAAACGCCGATCCGGATGCCTTGGCGACTGCTATGGCTATCAAAAGGCTCCTTCGTTACAGAGTGAAGAGCGTTACCATAACTCACCCGAATGAGATTCGTCGCCTCAATAACCAGGCGATGGTCGAGAGGTTGAGGATTCCTATAGTACGACTGAAAGATGTCAAAGTTGATAAATACAGTAAAAAGGTGATGGTCGATTCTCAGCCTAATCACTTGCCCTGTTTCGAAAAAATTAAGTTTCACGCGATTATCGATCATCATCCGATAAGCGGCGATTATGATTGCGAATTCATTGATGTTCGACCGGAATACGGTGCCACTTCGACTATGGCGGTCGAGTACCTGAGAGCCGCCGGTATGAAACCTTCCGTTGCTCTGGCCACTGCATTGTTTTATGGTATCAAGGTAGATACTCAGGACTTTGAACAGAAATCGGTTCTGGCTGACGGGATTTCTTTTCGCTATCTCTTTAACATAGCCAACCGGGATTTGGTGCGCAAGTTCGAGCTCACAGATCTTCGCCGATCGGAACTGAAGTATTTTGCCATTGCGCTGGCCGAATTGAAATTTTCGAAAGGACGTTATTATACCCATTTAGGACGAGTCAGAAGTCCGGATGTGTTGGTGATAGTAGCCGATTTCCTTAATCATGTCGGTGAAATAGACTGGGTTTTTGTTTCCGGTATTCATGGAGAAAAACTTGTAGTTATTTTCCGTTGTGATGGCTATCGTAAAAGTGCAGGAAAACTGGCTGACAGGATTTTTGGTTCTATCGGTTCAGCTGGTGGTCACAAAGGTGCTGCAAGAGCCGAAGTACCGCTAAAAAACCTCCAATTGGGTGAAAAAGAATTCACGTCCGACACTCTGAAGCGTTTCATTATGCGTCATATTTAGTGCCTTGCTCCAGAAAATATGTCACTCTTTTCAGACCCCCTCACAGCATGGGGACTGAAAAGAGTCCCCTACAACGCATGGGGATTAAAAAGAATACCCCATTGTGGGTATTAGTTTATTTTGGCAGGATTTTCTCTCTAGGGGTTGCAGACAGACCTACTATATTTTATTTTAGGAGAAAGTTCTTGGGCGAGAATGCTTGGAAATACTTGAAGTCTTTTCGCATTTCTTAATAGTCTTCTCTTCAAAAGGTGCCCCCATGCTAAAACCTTCCACTCTGGCAATGATCCTGGCGGGTAGTCGTGTCAATGAATTAAACGTCCTCACTTACTACCGCCCCAAATCTGCAGTCCCTTTTGGCGGTGTCGGTCGTGTTATCGATTTTTCTTTAAGTAATTTGTTGAACTCCGGAATCGAGCAGGTTGCGCTTCTCAGTCAATATCATAGCTATTCCCTCATTAATCATATAGGTACGGGAGCCGCCTGGGATATGACCGGACGTTATCGTCATGTTTCCATCCTCCCGCCTTTTCTCGGTACTGATGCTAATAATTGGTACAGGGGACCGGCAGACGCCATTTACAAAAACCTCGACTTCATCCAATATCACCGCCCCGAGGAAATCCTGATTCTGTCCGGGGACCATATCTACAAAATGGATTATCAGGACCTGATCGATTATCACACTAAAAAGGATGCGGATCTTACTGTAGCATTCATCAAGGTTCCAAAAGATGAAGCAAATCGATTTGGTGTAGCATGTATTGACAATGAAGATGGAAATCGAGGAGGCAGGGTTGTTAAATATTGGGAAAAACCCGATACGCCGGAATCAGATTGGGCATCAATGACAGTTCTTTGTTTTAAACCTGAAGTTCTCTATCGCGCTCTGGAAGAAAATCAGAAGAGTGATTCATATCATTTTGGTAAAGACATAATCCCGCTTTTGATTGAGAAAAACTTTAAAGTGTATGGATATAAATTTTGCGGTTACTGGGGGTATACCAGGACAATCAATGAGTACTGGCAGTCGAATATGGATATGCTTGGTCCTGAGCCACTCATTGACCTTGAGAAATGGGGATTTCGCACAAATCTTGAACATCGGCATATTCGGGATAACGAACCGGCCCTAATGGGTGAACATGCTGTTGTGCATAACAGCATGATTTATAATGGCTGCAAGATCGGTGGGACCGTGAAAAATTCAATTCTCTTCCCTGGAGTGCATGTTAAAAAAGGTGCCGTGGTTGAGAATTCCGTTATTTTTTTCAGCAACATTGTTGGTGAGAATTGCAGGTTAAATAAGATCGTATCTGATGTGAATAATAATTTCGGCAGGAATGTTGTTATCGGACCGGAGATATCTGATGACAAGATCCCGGTGACAATGATCGGATGGAACAATAAAATTCCCGATAATACAGCCATTGGGGAAGGAGCTACAATCTATCCTCAAATTCCTGCCAGAAACTGGCCTGCAATAATAAAACCAGGAGAGGTGCTTCGATGAAAAAAACAAAAGAGGCATTAGTACTCATTCTTGCGGGCGGTGTCGGCAGTCGCTTGAACATCCTCGTCCAAAAACGGGCAAAGCCCGCAGTACCTTTTGCGGGTATTTATCGTATTATCGATTTCAGCCTGAGTAACGTCATGAATTCGGGCTTGAAAAAAGTGGGCGTGCTGACTCAATACAAACCGCTTTCGCTTATGAATCATCTGGGGAATGGAGAAGCCTGGGATTTTACCGGAAGGAGCAGAGGGGTAACGATTCTTCCTCCCCGTACAGGAGAAAAAGAATCGGACTGGTATCAAGGTACGGCCGATGCAGTTCGCAGGAACTTAGACTTTATTGAATCGAATCCGGCTGAAGAAGTAGTGATTCTTTGTGGCGATCATATCTATCATATGGATTTTGATGCCATGATTGAATATCATCGCTCAAAAAAAGCTGACGTGACTGTCGGCATGATGGTTGTACCAAAAAGTGAGATGTACCAATTCGGCTCCGGTATTGTCGATCAACATGACAGAATAATAGAGTGGGAGGAAAAACCGAAAAACCCCCGCACCAATCTCGCCTCAATGGGAATCTACGTTTTTGATTACAAATACCTTCTCAAGACCCTCACCCCCGATCGTCGGTCGGAAATTGATTTCGGAATGCATATTCTGCCGCGAGCAATAATGGAGGACAATGTCTTTGCCTACCCCTTTTATGGCTATTGGCGCGATGTCGGAACTGTTCAGGCCTATTGGGAAGCCAATATGGACGTCTTAAAAAAAGATAGCGGCCTCTCGCCGCAAAGCTGGCAGATCCGTACCAATATCGAGACAGAGGGGCGTTCTACGGACCGTCCTCCTGCACGCTTTGGTGCAGCCTGCTTTCTGAAAAACTGCATGATTTCAGCCGGCAGCAATATACAGGGCTCGGTGATAAATTCGGTACTCGCCCCTGGTGTGGTGGTTGAAGAAGGTGCAACTGTTAAGGATTCTATTGTTTTCGAAGACTGCATAATAAGAAAAGGAGCAGTCGTTGATCTGGCAATTCTTGATAAAAGAGTCCAGGTGGGAAAAAATGCAATTGTTGGTTTCGGTGAAAATTATAAAGAGGCCAATAAGCTCAAACCAAGCCATCTTTACACGGGAATCACCCTGATAGGCAAAGGAGCAGTAGTGCCTGCAGATCAAAAAATAGGGCGAAACTGCGTAATTAACAGCCATATTACTGAGGAATCATACCCGGGAAAAGTCATCGAAGACGGAGAGTCGCTCTTCGCTGATGGTGAAATCTCCTGATTTTTAAATTTCTACGCGGGTTGAAAAAACAAAAAGTGAATCCGAACTGTAAATTACATCACGATAATGAAAAGGATTGCGCTTTAAAAAAACTTGAGTATTATTCCGCCTGATTAATTCGTTCCAACAGCCCTCGTAGCTCAGGGGATAGAGCACAGGATTCCTAATCCTGGTGTCGCATGTTCGATTCATGCCGGGGGCACCAATGCCAAGGGGGTTTGCGAGTTTTCGCAAACCCTTTTTCGTTTACTACATTTTACTACATTTTTTTTCAGCTTTTTTCCCAGCTTTTCCAGTTTCTTTTTTCAGAGAAAGTTCTTCCGGTGAAGGAAGAAAGTCGTCAGTAACTTTTACTTTACCGATTGGCTCATCTGTGTTGCCCGCTCCGGTTATTGTTGCCCACAACCCCATATCATCCTCCAGATGATTAACCTAATTCTCAAGTTGAGTACCCACACCCAGGGCACCGACATCATCGTCATCGACTATCACCGCACCGCAGTACGGGCACGTTTCCGGCTCCTGATCGGCCATCTTCACACCTCAATTTCAAAATATTCCAGAGCGGGGGCCTCACTGACGATTGCGCCCGCCCTTATATACGCCTTTTTGCCGACCTCAACACTGATCCCGAGACCCGCATCACCGCGTGAGAGGACTGCATCCATCACTTCATAATCTCGGGGTAGTTTAGTTTCGCGAGGTATCACAACTTCTCCTTTTGCAGAAAATGAGGTCTTTTCATAATGCCAATGTTGTAAATAATGCGTTTTTTTAAATTGCCAAAAATGCCCATCTCCTGTTAGGTTGCTTTAGCTCCCCAGCTATTACGCCCTAACTGTTCCAGGAGACGGGACTTTTTTAGTTTTCCTTCCTCTCGGCCGGTTCTGGCCAGATTTCATTTACAGACATACCGATAATCGAAGCAATCAGCTCGCGGGGCTTTTGCGCCTTTGTCGTTCCGTTGATGGTCCGATAAAAGGCATACTTTGAGTAGCCGTTTTCT
>JBARUR010000389.1:0-5407 GCA_049645845.1 Desulforhopalus sp.
GTAATGGACGATCTACTCAAGCGGGAACGGATCGAGCTCTTTACCGCAGATCGGAAGAACATCCTGACTCTTGACGCCAATACCGAAGGTCATAAGGTGCGACTGGCAACAGAGGAAGGGGAAATGAAGATTTTTGCCAAAAAGACCATGCTCATGGAATCGGGGGATACCCAGACGGTGCAGGTCGGCAACGACCACATTGTCAATGTAGAAAATGCCCAGCGTTTGATGACCCGCAACAAGGAAATCGAATTTCAGGCCGCCACCGATCTTCTTTTCAAGGCCAGGCAGAACATTCAGTTTCAGGCGGAAAAGCAGAACATCGAGATGACTGCCGGCAAAGACATGATAGTCGAAGTTGCTCGGAATCTGTCGATGGAGGTACGGGAACAGGATATGAGTATTTTGGTTAACAATGGACGGCTGAGTGTTGAAGCGGCCAGGGACATCGATATTCTTGGCGGGGGTGGCGGACCAATGACAATTACACAAGGGGGCGGAACCATACAGATTTCACCAAATGGAAACGTGGTGATCTCTGCCGCCAAAATCGATATTAACGGAGCCTGCATTAACCTCAAAGGCACCGCAATCGGCGGCAACTGACCCGCATTCTCATGAACATTGTGTTGATTTTCAGAATAATATTGGTTTTTCAAGAGATTCGACAGTTTTTCAAATTTTCTCTTAACCGACACAATGTTCACCAAAGGTCAGTCCATTCGGCGCCATCTTCCGCAGTATTTTGCCAGTGAATATAGCCCACTATGGTTCACTACCAGAAACTTTGAAGCTGACACCGCCTGAACTGATGAGAAATGCGGGCTAACATCAACTGGAATTTTAAGTTATGAAAGCAAACATTATACAACTATTTCAAACTACTACGCCTGACACCACAGGCATTGCCACGGTCACGACTGTCAAGGACGGACATGCTGTCGAAATTGATTTCGAGGGAGTTTGCTGTCCAGTGGCCGGGCATCTCAGTCAGGTAGAGGCTCTAAAAGTTGGTGATCAGGTACTTATACTCAAAGTAACCATGGGATTGGTTATTGCAGGACGGTTACGTTCCCCGACGGAAATCCCCGCTCCCCGACTCGAGGCACAGAAAGGGCGGTTGATTTTTGAGGCAGCACAGAGTGTATGTCTCCAGGCTGGTCAAAGTATGATTGAAGTTCATGCCGATGGCCGGATTCAGATCGACGGCAGGCAGATTACCGGACAGGCAACAGGAAATATCGGCCTGCACAGTCCAATCATCAAGCTGAACTAAGATATGAATATTCCGTTTCTTTCCACCCACCGGGAATCGGCTCTGACTCTCTATCGTCAGCGGTGCACTCTTCAACAGCAGGCTGTGGTCGAGGCAGGATTGATGGCACGTATTGAGCAGCAACTCTGGGTCCATCTTCAGGTATTGTCCCGTAGCGAAATGGAGCCGCAGCTACCGGAAAACTTGGAGAGCTTGGAGAGCCAAGCCGAGGCCTTTGTCGAATTGACCTACCGATTACTTTCGCCAACTGCGTCAGTGAGGAAAACAGGCTACGATCAAGCATTGGATCTGCTTAGCCAAACCGGGGCCCTCAAGGATGGGGCATTTCATGCTCTGTCGCTGTTACCACCGCCGGAGGATGACACGAGGATGTTGGATCTGTATCGACATAAGCCTGAGCTACGGCCATTGTTGTTCGATCTTTGGCGGGAACAGTCACGAGCCCTTCCCACCGCCCTGGTAAGTGTTGCCGAACTACAGAGCCACGATACGACGCTTGAGATCGCCGCCTTGCGCTACGCCGCCAGTCAGCCACGCATTGGCATAGAGCTGTTCACAGCCTATTACCAGGGTCTGCTGTCAGGGGCCAAACGTCAGGAAAAATCGGGACACCTGCTCGCCACTGCCCTCTGGGGGGGGCTGCTCAGGGGCGAACAAAAACTGGCCAAACCACTCTGGCACTGCATCGAGTCCGAAACCGATGACGACAGTCTGTATTATCTGCTGCGTCTGGGTGCCATCGTTGCCGACCCAAATATTGTCCCGATCCTGCAGAAATTTGCCGAAAAGGTCCCCGAATCCGCGGCTGAACTGCTCGCACTTCATGGCACCGAAGAAGCCTTGCGGGCATTGCTGGATCTGAGCCAGACGAGCAAGCAATCCAAGCCTCCAGCAGGAATACTTGAAGCGTGGTATTGGGTCAGTGGCCGGAGCCTGATCGTTAAGCCACGTCTGCGCGTTGTCCAACCAGGAGAAACATCCGCTCCCGCACTCACGCTAAACTCAGTCGAATGGTGGTGGCAGGAGCATCATAGCCTGCTGCAGGAAGGTGGACGATTTCTCTTTGGGCAGACACTGAGCCTTAAACACATGTTCCGCCAAAGCGGCCTGCAAGCCGGGCGCTTTAGCAACAATCTCCTTGACCTGCTATCCTATAGTTTCGGTTCTCCAATCGGCGTTACTGCTCGGGCAACCCAGCTGCAACGCCGGCGTGTTTTACAACTTAAATCGCCCCAAGATATCGAAAAGGAGGAAACTCATGCTTCAGCTTGATAATCAAACCTCCTGGGCAGCGGAACTTTATCCCGGCTGGGGAAGAAACCGGAAACGGCAACAGACACTTGTTTTTAAAGTTGGATATTCCTTCGATCAGTTGGGACAACTCAGCTCTCTGCCAAACCCAACCATCGAAACAGCGGATATCTATAGCGGAGAACCTGTGACTTCCAGCCTGGCCATCGCAAATGAGATCGCTCCATTTAAAAAGGGCGCCGAAATTCTTCTTACCGGCAATGCCTATCCCTCCCAGCCAGGGGAGTCGATAATGCGTGTGGAGGTTGGTTTACGCCGGGGAGACAAAGACTATTGGAACAAAGAGCTCAGAGTCTTTGGCCCCCGCACTTGGCAGCGCAGGCTGCTGACGGTTCTGCCGAGCAAAGCAGGCTTCATCACTGAACCTGTTCCTTTGACCTACGAAAATGCTTACGGCGGCAGTGACCCCGCCAACCCCGAGGAGACATGCCTTGAAAATCCTGGTGGTGTCGGTTACAGCCTGAGAGGCCTGCGCACCAAAGCACTCACCCTGCCCAGGATTGAAATAGGGCCCGGCTTTATCAGCAGCCCCGCCAGCCGGGCCCAGCCTGCAGGCTTTGGTCCGCTGGCACCACATTGGCAACCCCGTTGCAAAGAATCAGTGGAGATTGACACCGAGATGGCTTCATACGGCGGCTGTCCCTGGGCAAAAGAACCACCTGAATCACTGTACAATACCGCTCCGCTGGATCAACGCTTTGAACAGCCCTTTGAGGGAGACATGACTCTCAGCCTTAAAGGCATGGTGGCTGGTGCTACTGGAGGTGTGCTGATCAACCTTCCTCCGTTACATCCAAAGGTTTTTTTGAAAGAAGGAACTAAGGTTACCGAACTTCTGCCGCGATGCGACACACTTCTCGTCCATGCAGACGTTCAACAGGTATTCCTGCTGTTTCGCATAGAAATCTCTCAGGAGAAAAAGTCGACTACTTCGCAGATAGTTCACCTTATAGACCTGGATGCGGAAGAAGAGGGCACAGAATCAATGGAGGCCACCATATGAATGTTTCCCGTGACCTCTCATTAGCAGGAAACACAGTGACCGTCGCCCAAACTGCTGCTTCCTTGGCGGAGATTGCCATTGCCGGAATAGGTCTCGCCTGTAAATTCGGTGATCAGCCATTCGCGCTTTACGGGGCTGTGGCGACAAATCTCTCAAGCAATACGCCCGATAATGATTTCTCCGGGAAAGGTGAGAGTGGTCCCGATTTTCCTCTGCAGATCGCTGCCGTTCCGGAGGTGGAAGATTTAGATACACCTCAGGAGAGGATAACTGCCCTGGCCGGATTGGCGCTTGGACAAACACTGAATTTTTTTCCTCAAGACATTGAAAAGAATATTCTAGTGTTGACACTTCTTCCCGAAGCGACAACAGAGAGAGGTGGCAGCCTTAATCGCGAGCAGCTGCAAACCGCTCTAATAAGCCGACACAGTACTTTGGCCAATGCGCGTTTCCAATTTGCAGGGCCTGATCAAGGTGCTGTTCTGCAACTTCAAAAAGCCTGTACAGAGCTGGCCGAGGGCAGATGGCGGGCTGTGTTATTTGGCGGCGTGGACTCACTCGTTGATGTTGTGACCTGCGCAGCGTTTATTCAAAAAGACAATACAATGCTGCCGGAAGACGTTGGAGACGTAATTCTCGGAGAAGGTGCTGCTTTCCTGGTGCTTGAAAAATGCAATCCCGCTAATTCCTCAAACAAGTCCCCCTTAATCGTGGCGATGGCAGCAAGCGAAGAACCGCATAGAGGTAAAGCGGAAGATCACCATATGACCGGTCTGGCAACAGCTCTCGAAAATACATTGGCCACATCTAAATTGAGTCCGGCTGCGATTAAAAGCATTGTCCTGCCGCTGGACGGCAATATTGCCGACGAGCTGGAGTGGCATCAGACGGTTGAAGGCATCTGGCCACGACGGAACAACATCCCGCGGAGGTTCGAAGAGTTAAGACCCTATCGTTCTTTAGGGAATACAGGGGCCGCCACGCTACCCCTTGCTCTCGCTTTAGCATCCGTCCGGCTCGACTTCAGGTTTCCTTCGGTCGATAACATTTTTGTGTGCGAAATCAGCCACCACAGTTCTCGAGGAGTTGTGTTCCTGAAGGCGGCTCCGGCGCAGGGAAATTTATTCTAAGATTGCCTATATAATATAAACAGAAGTCGGCAGTAATTTTTTTCACTGCCTGCAAAGCCACTTAAAACAGTAAGCAATTCATGTCGAATCACAAAAAAGGCAATGTCCTGATCAACGGACGTACCGTGGTCCATAGAGAAAGTGGGGGCGTACTTATCACGACCGACGTCTGCCTGACCAAGATCGGTAAGTCCACCGTGCCTATTTCCTATACCAACGTTGCCCGCAGTGTCGACGCCGATAACACCTCCAGCACTGTCTTTGTCAACGGCCATCCCAGTTTTATGGCGGACGTCAACCTGCGCCGCCATCAGGGCAAAAAATGCGCTGACCGGAGAATGTGGGAAGCCGATCATGCATCAGAAATCACCAAGACCTTATTCCTGTTTATTGCTCCGATGGCTTGGATGGATGTCAAAATTACCTCTCTCAACAAACGCAAACACAAGCTCTGGGCGCAGGAAGCGCTGGACATTTGTGAGAATCATCCGCTGTTGAAGGGGAAGAAGCTGGTTGAATAATTATTTCAACCAGCGGCACTGCAGCACCGGCAGGTTTAGGAAAATAAATCACAATCATCGCATAGCCTGTATTCCATTACATCTTGAAAATGGGAGACTAATACATAATGAGAGACTGCTATTTTTACAAAGGCTGTTGTTGGAGAAGAAAGAAATTTTTCAAGGT
>JBARUR010000390.1:0-2798 GCA_049645845.1 Desulforhopalus sp.
GGGCTAGACGATTTTATTATTAAACCCTTCGACATAGAAGATATGCTCTCAAGTATTCAAATATGTCTTAACAGGTAAAGCCTACAGCCAAAACAATAGTGGCTGTGTCCATATGAACTTGAGAGAATAAAAAAACAGACTTGGCGACCTAATCAGAGTGATGGAGCCCTTGAAATGAAGGTATTGAAATGAGTCAAAATCCCTCTAAATCTCTGTCTTATGGACACAAATCACGCAGGCGTGAATGGGGCTGAGTCAACATGCTGGTTCTACTAAACATCTATATACAGGATATTTTGACATCAATAGGTTTATCACTCACGATTTGAAAATAGAGCGAGATTGATTCCATGAAGATCAGGAAGAGGTTACAGATAAATGTCGTTGTGTTTTCGATCATTGCTTTTTGTATAGGCTGCTTGCTGGTCCTATCTCTTTATCGTCTTCATGAAGCTAACAAATCTGCTATTATTGCTGGAGAAATCGTAACTTCGGTTCTTGAACGGATATCGCATAGAAACAACTACATTCAGAACAATTCCCAGGGCGCGAAAGACCAGTGGTATGGAGAGCAGCATCAGATAAAAGTCCTTATAAAATCTGCCCAAAATAGTTTTTATCTCGAAAAATATATTAATGTTCTTAATGCATTAATCGATGATGAAGAATCTCTTGAATTTATCTTTTCTAATTTTGTCGCAAGCCGTTCAAACCGCGAATTGGCCCTTCACTTTACTGGCTATCTTTCCAATGTAGAGGAAGAAGTGCTTAGCAAAATGAATATGAAAGTTGATGAAATCACCATTCATGCTCGTTCTTTGCGAGAGATGAGCGATGAGGGCCGTGCTTCTGCACTTAAATTGGCAGGATGGAGTATCATTCTCGCATTCGTAGTCATAATGACGGCGATGATCAGAGTATGGTTTATGAGCAAAGGAATCATTCATCGCGCCAACCAACTACGAGACATAGCGGCACTTATCAATTCCGGCAATCTTGTTCCTCAGATTGATGTAAAAGGTAATGATGAAATTGCCGAGATCGCCAGGGCATTTAATGATATGACCGTTCGATTAAAGGGCTCTTATCAGGCTCTTGAAAAGAAGATCGAAGAACAAAAACAGGCAGAGAAAGCGCTTTTGGAAAGTGAGAGGCGTTTTCGCTCGTTGATAATGGCCAGCAACGACATAATATATCAGATGAATCCGGATTGGAGTGAGATGCACCGACTCAGTGGCGGGAATTTTCTCACCGATACGATAGAGACAAACACCAATTGGCTACAGGAATACATTCATCCGGACGATCAGTCCCGAGTAACGGCAGCCATCAACGAAGCAGTAATGACCAAAAGCATTTTCGATTTTGAACATCGAGTCCTTCGCGCGGATGGTACGCTGGGCTGGATATCTTCACGCGCGGTCCCTCTGCTTGATTCGGATGGACACATTATCGAATGGTTTGGGGCTGCAAGTGATATTACCGTTCGCAAAAAAGCCGAGGATGCTCTTCAGGCACTCAACGATGAACTTGAAAAGAGGGTTGAGCAAGGCACTCTTGAATTACAGGAAACGTATCGGCAGTACCTGCATGCAGAAAAACTATCGGCAGTCGGCAAATTGTCCGCTTCCATTGCCCATGAATTCAATAATCCTCTTCAGGGTATCTATACCATCGTGAAAGGCATAAAGCGTAGAGCCATCATGGAAGAAGAGGATAAGGAGCTGCTGGATCTGGCTATCAGTGAAACTGAGCGGATGAAAAACTTAATTATAAGTCTCAGAGATTTCCACAAGCCATCAGCGGGTAAAAAAGAGAAAATGGATGTTCATGGTGCCCTTGATTCCCTTTTGCTTCTTTATAAAAGCGACTTTAAACGGAAAAAGATTTCTACAGTTCGAAAGTATGCTGATGGATTACCTCTGATTACAGTAGTTCCCGATCAGCTCAAACAAGTATTCCTCAATTTGTTAAACAATGCGACGGATGCCTGTTCAGAGAAGGGTGGGGTGGTCACAATTACTACATATCATGATAATCAAAAGGTTGCGATAGCAATCCAGGACAGTGGCGTGGGATTGAGTGATGACGAAAGAAATAAGATTTTCGAGCCATTCTATACTACTAAACCTAAAGAAAAAGGAACAGGGCTGGGACTGTCAATCTGCCAGGAAATAATACAACACCATCAAGGAAAAATCCGTGTTGAGAGCCAGCCAGGGAAAGGTTCAACCTTCACCATCCTACTGCCCGTCATTTAAAAAATTCGATCTCTCGCAAATCTGATTGTATGAATATTCTAAAAAAAATTATCCTGCATATTCTCGTTTTGTAATTTCAAAAAGCCGCTCTTCGAGCATAAAGGCATCAGTTATGACTGGATCGAAATGAGAACCTCGATTGTTTCTGATCATTTGTACAGCTTCTTCATGTGACCATCCTTTTTTATATACTCTGTCTGAAGTTACAGCATCATAGACATCACATATTGCTACAATCCTTGCTGCCAAGGGAATATTCTCTCCAGCCAAACCGTCTGGGCACACCAACTGGATTTTTTTCACATCTTGCTGTTTATTCCATCACCTGATGTATCTCAGAGATCGAAATAATTACCATTCCGTCTTTATACTCAGTTGATACCTTCAAAAGAAGAGTGCTGCTATCTCTCACTAAAAATACCTGCTGGTTTAGATATTCTCCTTGAGTGTCCCTGGTCTTATCAATAAGTTGTCTGATTGTACAGGTCGGGCAATGGATAGTATTTCCGCAGCCCTCAGGAAGGCGCGCATAGACAC
>JBARUR010000391.1:0-1621 GCA_049645845.1 Desulforhopalus sp.
GAACTGGACAATGCTTTAAAGCTTATAAAAAAGATGGATGCCATGAGTTGTATGGCCGGAGGAGTTTCTCACGATTTCAATAATCTGTTGACTGTAATATGCGGCAATCTCGATATCGTCTCTTTGCAAGGTGAAAACCAGAGTAGCGAAGAAAGAAATAGACTCTTGAATCATGCCAAAAAGGCCGCGCTTGTCGCGGTGGATCTTACGAGGCGGATATCCTGTTTTTCAAATTTTGGCATAATAAGCAGGGAAAATATAAAGATAGATCAATGTGTACAACAAACCGTCGAACAGTTTTTTAAAGGAAAGAAGGCACTTTACAGGATAACGTTTGCCGGCAAAGGGAATAATATATTCGGTGACCATGAAGAGCTGTCTCAAGCGATTACCAATGTATTGCAGAATGCAGTAGAAGCATCCTCAGGGCAGAGAATAGAGATTGTTGTCGATGAAAGTGAATTTGCTGCTCCCCAGTTAATGTCCGGGCAGTATGTGCCGGCGGGAAAATATACCAGAACTGATATATGTGATAGAGGCTCAGGGATTAGATCCGATGAATTGTTTAGGGTTTTTGATCCATACTATTCTACCAAAGAACGGGGAACATCGAAAGGTATGGGGCTTGGGCTCACTGTTGTATATGCGATCCTTCGAAATCATGGAGGATATGTTGTGGTTCATTCTCAGCTCAATCACGGCACTACGGTTTCTTTGTTTCTGCCGATTTTACGAGATGAAGATATGGCATCTCCTGCCAAAGAAAGGGCACCAACCAAGAATCGTTTCGTTTTGCTGATAGATCCCGAAAAGCAGACACGAGACATAGGCAGTATTATGCTCGATTATCTTGGGTTCTCTGTCAGAACTGCAGGTAATCGTGTCGATGCGATTGGTGAACTCAAGCAGCTTGTCGATAATCCTGTTTCTCAGAATCCTTTGGTCATTCTTGCTCTTTCCGAGGAAAATGGTGAATCGGCAGTGGAAACATGCCGAATGGTGCACGAAGTGGATCCGGCAATAAAGGTGATAGCTATGAGCGGTACCATTTTGAACCCTATATTGGAAAACTATCGGGAGTATGGGTTCATTAATACCATACCAAAGCCATTTTCCATGGATACACTTAAACATGTAACCAATACAGTTTTACATTCATGATGGAGTGGCGAAAATATCGTAATATCCTTCCCTCGCTTTTCTACTTGCTCCCAGGGCCTTTATTCATAAAAATTATTCCTGCAACAAAACCAATGATGCCAATGATGGCATTACCGCTGTGCATCAAAATTAAGGATAACAGGCAGAGGAGTACTCCTATAATAACTTTATTCATTCACATTTAACACTTAGCCAGTGTCAATCTCCATTGTTGTTCGAGTTTCTTGGGTGAAACCGGTTCTCTGGTTTTTATCTCCGGAGAAAAAACAGAAATTCTGAACTCATTTACCAGATATTGAAATCGAAGTACTTGTTCGAAAGCTTCTCCCGACAATTCCTCTTTTCTTTCCATAAGCTGATGCAGGTTATGCAGGTAAGGGTTAAGCTGCGTTGATTTTTGGTCGTCTTTTCCAGGGCTGGCATGGAACCTTTCGAGTCGTATGATAAGACTCTGCAACTG
>JBARUR010000392.1:0-3731 GCA_049645845.1 Desulforhopalus sp.
CGGCACTGTACAAAGACCATTATTCAGATTCAGTACGTGATATATTATGGCAGCTCGAATAACTGATTTATTTCCTTTACTGCTCATTACTTTACTTTGTATTGGTATTGTTGAGGGAGGATATCAGGCACTGGAATATTTTGTATTAAAGCCTCCTGTTGAAACGGCAGCGGTTTCGAATACTGTTGCAGTCGGAAATGACTTGGCAGGGAAGGATAAGCAGGAAGAAAAACATGACTACCGAATAATTCTGGAAAGAAACCTGTTCGGAACTCCTTCAAGCAAAGAGGAAAAACCCGTCGCTGCGGATAATGTTGAAGATATGGAGTTATCCAGTCTCAACGTTGTCCTGATGGGCACAATCAGCGGCAAAAAAGGGGACAACCGGGCCATTGTTTTGGATAAAAGCAACAATAAACAGCAATTGTATGAAGTAGGGGATGTAATCCAGGGCGCTCAAGTTAAAGAGGTCCGGAGGGGGAAGGTTATTCTTTTATACAATGGTAAAGATGAAATGCTTGACATGAGTGAGGCGGCAAGTATGCGGGCAGGTACGGCCTCCGTTGCAAGGCCTCGTGTCGGAGCGCCGCCCCGGGCATCAAGAGCTATATCAAGAGAGCCGGTGAACCGTCCGGCATTGTCCCCGCGCGGAAGGCCCGGAAGAGTCATTAGCGGACCAAGAACTATTCGGCCATCCCGGTCAATAATTACACAATGACCATGGGAATTAATAATTCTGAAAATGAAGGTGAATCCTCTATGAGCGTCGCAAAACATTTCCTGAAACATTTCCTTATTGTAGCTGTTATCTGCTCGATGTGGTTGATGCTTGCTTGCAATCTCAATGCTCAGGAATCGCCTCAATCGACTGCCGGGACAGGTCAGGGCCAGCGGTTTATCACTATTGATTTTGACAATGTCGATATCCAGCTTTTTATTAAATACATCAGCGAATTGACCGGCAAAAACTTTGTGGTTGATAATGCGGTGCAGGGAAATGTGACCATTCTCTCCCCTACAAAGATTTCGGAGGAAGAAGCGTACCGGGTTTTTGAGTCAGTCCTTGAGGTACATGGTTTTACTACCGTTACATCAGGGGCAGTCACTAAAATCATCCCTGCGGCCAGGGCCCGTTCACAAAATGTGCCGATGATGCAGCAAGGAGTGCCGGATGATCCCCGGGATAAGGTCGTAACGCAGCTGGTGCGGTTAAAACACAGCTCTCCGGAAGATATTAAAAAAATTCTTGCCCCGCTTGTCTCACAAACCTCGGTTCTTATTTCTCATGATCCTTCGGGCATGTTGATAATTACCGAGAGTATGTCAAATATCCAAAAATTATTAAATATAATCGAGGAACTCGACGTTGAATCCAGAGAAGAGGAAGTGGCATTTGTTCCTTTGAAAAACGCTTCGGCCGAAGCGATTGCATCGATATTAAACTCCGTGTACCAGAGAAGTCCGGGATTACAAAGACCGGGACAGGCAAGGTTTGCCACAGATACTATTAAGGTGGTGCCGTATGAACGGGTTAATGCACTGATTGTTCTTGCGAGCAGAACTGATATTGAGCGAGTGAAGAGTTTGATCTCGGTTCTGGATACTGTGGTCCAGCGTGCTGAAGGAAATATCCATGTCTACTATTTACAGAACGCTACCGCCGTCGAACTGGCTGCTGTGCTCAACGATCTTCCCAGCGCCATGGCAGCGGAAGGGGAGAATGTCGGTCAGGCTGCGGCTATCTCCGAAAACGTCAGGGTTATGGCCGATGAAGAAACAAACTCTCTCATAATCAGGGCTACAAAAGATGAATATGTCGTGCTGCAAGATGTGATACAGCAATTGGATATTCCAAGAAGAATGGTTTATCTGGAAGCCTTGATCATGGAAGTCGATGCCGACAAAACATTTGATGTCGGAGTTGAATGGGCTGCCGGTGGGACCTTCTCCGACGGTGACGGAAATGTGGTAAGTGGATTTAGTGGATCTGAAGGCTTCAAGCTGCTGGATGGTATTGATGGCAATGACCCCAGCTTGGCTTCAGGTTTTACCTTGGGGGTACTTAAGCAGGGGGTCAGAATCGGTGACGTGACATTTGCGAATCTAGGTGCAGTGGTAAGAGCTTTTCGGTCGGATTCCGATGTCAATGTTATCTCGACTCCCCAGATTCTGACCATGGATAATAAAACTGCGGAGATTTCGGTTGGTGAAAATGTCCCTTATCAGACCAGCGTAAATCTTACCGATAATAATAATGAATTCACTCAGTTTGAATACAGGGACGTCGCCACAAAATTGTCGATCACTCCGCATATAAACCAGTCCGATGTGCTGCGACTGGAAATTCAAACGGAAGTGGTACGGATAAAGGACGCTGGACTTACTCCAACCACGTTTAATAGAACGGCCACCACCACAGTTATCTTAAATGATAAAAGTACGGTGGTTATAGGCGGTATAATTGGGCAGGATGCAACAGAAAATAATTGGAAGGTGCCGATTCTCGGAGATATCCCTGTGTTGGGATGGCTGTTCAAAACCCATTCCAATACCAATAGAAAAACCAATATGTTTATTTTTATCACGCCCCGTATTGTCCGGAATCCTGCTGAAATCGCGGCTGTGACCCTTGAAAAAGAAGACGAGATGGAGCTGGTGCTGCCGGCAGTAAAACAGGAATTATATAAAGAACCAAACCTTGAACACGCAATGACTCTTACCAGGGTCGGCTATGAAAAACTGCAGGCGGTAGAATTGGAAGCCGCCAAAGACTATTTCCGTGAAGCTCTGGTTATTGACCCGGTTAATCCCTATGCCTTAATGAATATGGGTGTGGTTTATGAAAAGGAAGGCAATCCGAAGCAGGCCTTAGAGATGTACCGGGCGGTAGTGTCAGGCCCTTCTGATGCCGTTACCGACAGCTCCGGTGATCCGGCGGGAGCTGGAGTGCCTCTTAAGAAATTGGCCCAGGAAAATATCGAGAGAATAATAAAAACCACGACAGATTAAAATCCAAGGCAGCTCCGTCTGCATTTATCTTATAATTTGAAGAGCATGAAAAAATTTGGTGAAATATTAACTGAGGAATATGGTCTGGCCTCAAAAGTTCTTGAAAAGGCACTCCAGGATCAAAAAGAGGGTGGTGACCTGATCGGGGAAATTCTCATCAAAAATGGAGAATTGGATGAGTACACTGTCCTCCAGGTTCTGGGTGTGACATTTGACATGGAGGTTCGGAAATCCTTACCTCCCGACTTTAAAACCGATTTCACCGATCGAGTGCCGATAGGTTTTCTGAAACTGCACAAAATAGTACCGATCTCTACTGCCAACGAATCTTTTATTGCCATGAATAATCCCAATTCATTTCAGGCATTAGATGACTTACGGCGGATTCTCGGCACCGATAACTATAAAACCGTCCTGGCTTCTTCCCATCATATTCTCAATGCCATCAATTTTGCCTATGACATGACCCAGACCTCAGCGGATGAGGTTATGCAGGATATTGATGACGAAGATCCGGAAAGACTGTTTTCAGAAATCGAAGAGATTGGCGATCTGCTGGACGATACCAGCGATTCACCGGTTATCCGGCTGGTCAATCTCATGTTTTCCCAGGCGGTGCGCGATAATGCCTCGGATATTCATATCGAACCGTATCAAAACAGCCTGAAGATACGGCAGCGGCTTGACGGCATCCTTCACGATATGCTGAGCCCCCCGAAACA
>JBARUR010000393.1:0-3355 GCA_049645845.1 Desulforhopalus sp.
GAGTAATCGTCATGTTCGGATTTTGAACACCAATGCAATTATCTACAATATCCCCGTCTACAGTAATAGGCCAACATGATGAAAGATACTCATCACTATTGCTTTTCTCTGTTGTTTCAATTCGCCATGCTATGATTGGATCTCCAAGCACGACCGTTTTATCATCTTCTTCGTAGATTGCTAAATATCCTGGTTGAACTGGAATAACTGTGAAAGAAGATTTGTTCATATTTATTCTCCTGGGGTATAAGGTTTTAGTTCTGGGCCTTGATTCTGGCTATTCGGTTTCAATTTTCTTCGGTAAAAGAATTTTAAAATTAGGATCATTATATCTCTTTATCCAGCGACTCTCTCCCTCTTTTGATTCCACACGATACGCGGGAACATTTTCCCCATAGATACAGGCATCACTACGATACATTGACACCGTGTTGTCTCTCCCAACTTGTTCCAAAACGGAATTGCCGTATTCAGAAAGCCCCAAGAGAATTACCTCTTCTCCTGCCGTTATCGGTTTAGTACTCATGCGAAACCCTTCTTGTGATTTATTCCGCCTGGGCTATACGGTTTCGATTGTTCCGCTCCGGCATAGGTGGTGATTTCCGGAAAGCCCTTTTTTGTTCACGGCTTGGTCCCAGCTTCGTCGGCTTCTTTAGGTGAAGCGAATCAGTTCAGCTGTGCATGTTCAGCCATGCGAAATCAAGCGCGTTAAAAAGTGTATCCATGGCATATCGAAAATGTGACCAATCGAGCCATCGACCATCCATCGTGCATTCAGTCTCGGGCTCGTATCGAAAATGCCACCCTGTTTCATCCATCTGATGCAGCGTCATAATCCATTCTTTGGCCAGAGGTGAAACATTCTTATCATAATGCTTTTCCACCGCCTCTATGCATGCCTTGAGGTTGTGATCAAGCTCCTTGCCCGTATTGCCCAACATTTTGAGATACAACTCCAAGGCGTGCCGATATGCGAAGAGCACGGGATAGCAATCTGCCATGGGAAACCCGCTGTCGTTAGCCCTATCCCAAAGCGCATTGGCTGCTCGATGGTAACTACGGGCGATTTCGATTTGTGTTAGATGTATCCGAGGGGAAATCAACAGGCCGTAACGTGACGGCTTATCAAGATTCTCTGGGACATCGTCCTGTATCAAAGGGGTATGGTTCCAAAGAGTATGAACATAGATCTCTTCAAGGTGGTACTCTGAATTAATCCTGGCAACTATAGCTTCGACATCCGGTTCATCCTCCCAGAAGTGGCTCACACAGAGAAGTACCAGCACATCCTCCGCCGTAAAAATGCGTGGCGTTTTCTTTTTCGGATTTGCCGAAGCAGAAAGGTTGTCACGGAATTGATATGCCCATTTCTTAAGCAGCTGGATATCGATTCCCAATATTCGAGCTGTTTCGGCAACGCCATATTTCATGATGTGTTGATCGCCTGTTTGATTTTCAGGACCTGGTTTCATCAATTGATTACCAAGATTGTGAACATGAGTCAAATTTCAATGTGATGGCAGCTTGAAAGGATGAGAGACGAGCGCCGCACGGATTGGCGGCGGTGCATCAAATGATCCGGCCTGGGGTCTTATGATTCATCACTGCAGGTCCGAGATAATCTGGGCCATCGTAGGCTGGGTATGCAGATTATTTTGAATTGCGACACAATTCGCTAGATGCTATATGTAAATAACCATCTGTAATAAATATATAAATACTTATCCGATTGTGTGCTTGTTTTATTTAAAGAAATTATCAGGAATCCAAGGATGAACAGAGTAAAAGTTCAAATTCCGCAAATATCATAAAATATCAACATTTATCAATAAACCATCAATTGCACAAAACCTTGTAATCGCTACAATAGCCTCCAGTTGTTAACCAATCGAACAATTTAACAAAAACGGAGAACCCAATGGCAAAAAAAAGCAATCACAAGGCAGACATTCCCAACGCTAACAAGGGTACAGACGGCACCAACAAAACCTATGACAAAAATCAGGGGAATCGTGGATGGGATATGAATCCTCAAAACCCGAAGAACCGTGGGAAGAAGTAATTGTGTTAGAGAGGGGGACTATGTCCCCCTTTATCAAGGGGCAACATGAATTCAGAATCAAATGGAAGAAGCGGTAAAAAGAAATATTTCAAATTTACAAGAGATTTAGTCCGGTTGGCCCTCAATGATGGATGGACACAAGATGAAATTGCTACCAAATGCCGCACTCAACAGTCCGTGGTAAGCGGGTGGAAAAATGGAAGTAAGCCAGCTACTGAACAAATTCTCAAACCTTTACTCGATATATACGGCTATAAACTAAGACGCAAAACCTTCAGGGTTTATTGGTCACTGGATAACGAAATCAATCAGAAAACGTTTTATCGCGTGGAAGGCAAGGTAATTTTAGCCCAAGCGTTTTATGACCCAAGGCGGGATTCTCGAGGTAAGCAGGTCAAAAAGATTCCGGTGCATAAATTGGTTATCCATCATCAAGGTGAAGATTTTTTTTAGCTGTAATTCAAGGGCGTTTGAAATTTAAAGCTACAAATGAAGAAATTGAATGCTGTGTTCAAGATGGTGTTTGGAGCTCGACCATTTCAGAACGGATGTCTACGTCCCAGCTCATTGATTTTGTTGATCTGTATGCGGAGCAAACACTAGAAGAATTTCCTAGTGATGCAACTACGCTACCATTCTTAATCCGACAAGCCTTGTTAAATCATGGCATACCTGTAGATGGTATTGTCGAATATCCTGCTGTTTGGTAAATTGATAAATACCCCAAGAGGATCTGAGCACCTTAACGCTCAATCAGAGCTGATAAGCTCGAGGGTTTTCATCCCTATGGGTTAGCCTCGTGAGGAGTAGCCTTTTGCACTCACGACGCGAAGCAAGCCAATTACGGTAGCATGACCACTGCCCTATGGTAGGGCTAGGAGAAAAGGAAACTGATTACCTGAATCGTCGTCATGCTAAACGGGTAAGGGGGTGGGCTAATGCCCAAGCCGTCATGAATTTGGCCGCTTGGGCATTTTTATTTGCGATTAAGCTTTTACCCTCTCCACAATAGTATCAATCATCCCTCAAGGCACCAGCCTTCACTGTTACAGTCATGCCGCTGTGTTGATTCAACCCCCTGGAGTGAATCAAATGATCCCAGCTGGGCTATTCGGTTTCAGCGATTTCGCCCGCAAGTATAAGGAGAATCCTGTCGGAATTGGTGGGCTTAAACGTTGTGTTCTAGGCATTCAATTTTTGCGGTGACAACCGATAGCCCATGGCGTGCATAATGGCGTTGATACTGGAAAGCGCAGGGTTGCCGTTTTCGGAAAGAGCTTTTTGTACACCTTT
>JBARUR010000394.1:0-5324 GCA_049645845.1 Desulforhopalus sp.
CCGGTAAAGATCAGATCAAAGTTCTTATCTTTTGCATACTCGGCTATAATTCCTGCAATTTGAAAAGGTTCTTTTGTATCAGCGGTATCGTCGGCAATATGGGCACCCCGGTCACATCCCATAGCCAGAGCTTTTTTCATGGTTTCCTTTACCTTATCGGAACCAATACACAGAACAGTCAGGTCGGCATCTTTAACCTGTTCTTTCAGCTGAACTGCCTGCTCGACGGCGTATTCATCGTATTCATTCATTCGCCAGGCCAGATCGGTTTTCGCATACCAGGTACCACCGGCATCGACCTTGAACTTAGATTCCATATCAGGAACCTGTTTTATGCAAACCAGAATTTTCATTCTTTCCCTCCAAATTTTTCATGAATAATTTTCTTTTCAGATGATCCTCTCTGAGAGTATCTCCGCTATATCTTTTGGTTTGAGCGAATCTTCGACTTCAGCACCTTTGACCCCGTCCTCAAACATAGTGAGACAAAATGGACAGTTGGAAAGCAATGTTTCAGCACCTGTGTCAACAGCCATCCTGACCCGCTTGATGTTAATTCGTTCACCAATTTTTTCTTCGGCCATAATCCTGCCGCCGCCCGCACTGCAGCAAAATGCCTCAGCCCGGTTTTTGTCCATCTCCACCAGTTTGCCACCTGCTGCCGTAATAAGCGCCCTCGGTGCGTCATAAATATTATTATGCCGTCCAAGATAACAGGAATCATGGTAGGTACAGGACAACTCCCTGGAGTCTATATTCAATTTGCCGGAAGTAATAAGTTTTTCCAGAAAGACTGTATAAGTTTCGACTTCCATTTCTAAACCTAAATCGCGGTAATCTTTTTCCAGGGTATTGAAACAATGTGGGCAGGTGGTGACTATTTTCTTCACCCCATAAGATTTTATGGTTTCAATATTTTCTACGGCCAGGGTCTGATACAGATATTCATTTCCCATCTTCCGCATCGGCTCGCCGCAGCATTTTTCTTCTTTACCGAGAATTCCTACTTTCACCCCGGCAGCCTGGCAAAGTTTTATAAAAGCTTTGGCAACTGCAATATTTCGTTTGTCAAAAGAGCCATAACAGCCGACGAAATAGAGGACATCGACTTCGGCATCTTCGGCCAAAGGTTTGATACCTATTTCTTCCGCCCAATCGCCACGCTCAGCATAGCCAACGCCAAGAGGATTGCCATTCACCTCTGTTGCTTCCATGGCAGTCATGACCTCTTCACCGGGAAATTCTCCTTCCATAAGCACCAAGGCTCGGCGACATTCTATAATCTTGCTCACATGTTCGATAGCGGCAGGACAGATTTCCTGGCAGGCAAAACAGGTCGTACAGGACCAAAGTACGTCTTTTTCAAAGGTATCAATCAGATTTGCTTCAGGATTGTGGAAAGCGACTTCCTGAAGCTGATTGACAACTTTCATAGGGGAAAGCGGCTTATCGGTATTCCAGGCCGGACATCGATCCTGGCAGCGCATGCAGAGGGTGCATGCATCTCCGTCGAAGATATCTTTCCAGGTCATCTGGTTAACATTCGTTGCCCCGAAAGTCTCGGCATCCTCGTTTTCCAGATCAAGGTTATTAAGTTTGCCTTTTGGGCCGATATTGTCGAAAAAATAATTTGTACTGCTGGTGAAGATATGCCTGAATTTGGTCAAAGGAATCAGAATGAAGAATCCCATAACCAGAAGAAGATGAAACCACCAGAGGACTTTATGCAGCGCACGCAGTCCGCCCTCCCCCATGCCGGAAATACCATTAGCTATCAGCAGACCTATCGGCGACCAGTAAGAGAGAGGAGTTCCAAGCTCGGTTACCGCAATTCGTGAACCTTCGATAAGAAAACCTGTGACTAGAATCACTAAAAGCAGTCCATGCATGATGGCATCATCATTTTTTGTCACCAATCCTTCAGGTGGAAAGAAATAGCGACGGACCAGAAGACCAGCCAGCATAAGAATACATACAAGTCCGGCTACATCGAGAGTGATTGAAAATAAAAGATAAAAAGTGCCTTTTAAAAATTTATAATCAAAGAGAAGATCGGTAAAGTCTGCCTGAATGACGATAAGGGTCGTACCGATAAAGAGCAGTCCGAATCCCCAGAAGAATAAACCGTGCAGCAAACCCGGATACTTTACTCCGGCAACCTTTTGTTGCAGCAGGACACCTTTGGCCATATGAAGTAAGCGCTTGCCGGGGTGATCGGTTCGATCAAGGGGCAAACCTTGTTTATACACTTCAACTCTCTGCAGGATTCCTCTCACCAGTATCCCGATTGCAATAAAGGCAAACAGATACATGGGAACCAGGGTCTCTGCGCCATGACCAACATTCCAGTAAATTTCTCGAGTGAATTCCATCATAATCTCCAGTACAGTTACCCGATGCGCCTACCTGCTCATCGAATTTTTCCCTTCAGACCAAGTTCTGCGATTCTATCGAACATCAAACCGGGATCAAACCACTTATCATCAGTTTGTTCAAATTCATGATACATCCTTGCGAGAGGATATGGTGTTTTTCTTATCCAACTATCGAGCTTTCATACTTTCAGAATGTTTTGCATTCCCTCTTTATAAATAATGTTTACGTAAAGGTCAAGACTTTTTAGTTTATTGCCTTGATCGTCCGCAAACATAGAGTAAACCTTCTTGTATGTTACTTTTTTCATTTGACAGAGTAAGGGGCAGCGTGATAGTTTGACGAGACATATTACGTAAAGGTAAATGAAAAATAATTAAGATTCCACTTTTACAAGAACAAATTAATACTTCCAAAAGAAGCGTAGGAACATTGACCGCAGCAGCGGCCTTCAGCAGGACTAACAGCCGCCTTGCGGTTTTTTATAAAGGACGACAATATGAGCAATCCAGACTCCAAACTTGTACAGATTGGTGAATTAGCCAAGAGTCTCGGCATTACCACACGGACGATTCGATACTACGAAGAGATAGGCTTAATGGGAAAAAATGAACGGCTCGGCGGCAGTACCCGTACATATTCAAAGGATGATATACTCCGCCTCAAGTTTATCCTGAAATTGAAGACAATGGGAATATCCCTGAAGGAGATCGAACAACTCTCGGATATTTTTGACATCAACGCCAGAAATTTCAACAAAATCACCCCAAAACTCATTGAGATCCTGGACAATCATATTGCAAGAGTTGACGAGAAAATGGCCAACCTCTCTTCCCTCCGCAAAGACATTGTTGAATACCGAATTCGCATGACTGAGTTTCTCACCAATAACGGCAAGGAAGAATAGTGTTCCCACTTACATCTTTTTATGATTGCGGGTCAGGAATTTATCAAGCTGATTGGCAAAATTTTGCCGATCTCCTTTATTTAATGTCGGCGGACCGCCGGTTTCTATTCCGCTGTCCCTTAGACTTTCCATAAAATCCCTCACGCTCAGGCGGGATTTTATGCTGTCCTCGGAATATAATTCACCCCGGGGATTGAGTGCATGGCCACCCTTTTCAAGTACATTCGCCGCCAGAGGAATGTCGGCAGTAATGACCAGATCGCCGGCATCAAGCAGTCTGACGATCTCATTATCGGCCACATCCAAACCGGAAGCCACCAGGACAAAATTAATGTTGCGCAAGGCCGGGATGCGCATTGGCCGATTGGCGACAAGGGTTAACTGCACTCCCGTTCGCTCCGCCGCTTTGTATAAAATGTCTTTGATTACGACAGGACAAGCATCGGCGTCTATCCATATTTTCATAACAATTTTACCGCTTAATAGTCACTTCAAATTTTTCGAATTGGATTGACGAGTCGTGTCCCTCACCAACCAGATGAAACGAGAATGCCTGCCTGGCAACAGGATTTTCAAAATCAAACTGGATACTGCTCTCTTCGCCCGCATGCATCAGCGGAAAAGGAGGATATTCAATTGTTGTCACCTCTTTTTCAAACTGACGGAGGGTTAATTTCATCTGAACGCCTTCCTCCTGGGCAGTCACAGCTTTAAGGCGGATATCCACATGCACCTTGGATTTTTCCGGAAAATCAAGATACTGTGCACCAATCAGGTTATCAGTCCATTCATTTTTGATATTTTCCGGTAACTGCCTGATTTCTCCACTGGCAAAACTAAGTACCTGCTTTTGTTTCTGGCCCGAGAGATTACGGTCGAGTACGGTTGCAAGGGCAAAAAGGCGTCCAGCACTCTTTTCAGTGTCCTGTTCAAAGGCATCGGACCGCAGACCGATTATGTTTTGCCCCTTAGTCTTTCTGCAGTTTCCGTCCCTGCCGCACTCATAGAGAAAGTTATCTGCAGTCTGCCAGCGTAATTTACTGCTGGTATACGAAACCATGTCCCTCGAAGTATCATAATCTCGAAACATACTCCTCCCGAGAATTGAAGTCGGCATCGGCAGATTGAAATAATCAAGGATAGATGCTTCTATATCAACCAAGCCATAGGTTCCCTTCTTCATTCGTGGCAGACTGTCCTGTTCCGGGGCGAGAATGATGGCAAATCCCCAGCTGCTGTACCAGTCGGCACCTTCGGCACCATGGGATTCATCAGAAGTAATAACCACCAGGGTGTCTTCGAGAACACCATCCTCACGAAGTCCATTGATGAAATCCGAAACAGCATCATCGAGAAGCGCCACCGTGGCGATTTTTCGTGAACCATATTTTTCAGCCTGCTCGGCTGTTGCGGAGAAAGGCTGATGCGTAGCAACGGTCAAAAGAGAGAGCAACCACGGTTTTTCTGCAGCCTGCAGCCCACGAATATATTTCCGTGCCCCTTTAAAGAAATCATTATCTATTGTCCCCCAGATAAAATCGTTTTCAGTTCTTTCAGTAAACCATTCAACTCCGTGCACATGCTGAAACCCCATGGCCGGCATTGCCTGATCCTTATTCATAAACTGAAGACCAGCTCCCTGCAGATAATGACTCTGCCAACCCTGTTTGCTCATTTGAGCAGGCAGGCATTGGGCAGCTCTCTCAGGATTATTCTGTAGCTCCATGGCCTTGGGCATCTCATAGGAGAACTTACTAAAATCACCGCAATGCAAGGCATACAGCCCACGGATAGTTTGGTGGCTATGATCGACAAAGTCAGCAACCAGCATGCCGTCCGCAGTACTTTCTGAAAGCTTCTGCATCTGATAAATTCCTTCGGGAACGTTCATTTCTTTTTTGATTTCAGGAAGATAAATCCCGGAAATCCCCTCAAGAATCACAATTAGGACATTTTTAGCTTTCGCTTCAGGCTCAGGCAATAGTTTTTCACCATCCAGATCAACTTCCCTGAGGCTAGGAGGCAGATCAGCAACGCTCAGTCC
>JBARUR010000395.1:0-60083 GCA_049645845.1 Desulforhopalus sp.
GGCCTATCGTACTCTCAGCATGCAATATCATCCAGACAAAGTAAGACATTTAGGTGATGAATTCAGGGCCGTTGCAGAAAACAAAATGAAAGAAATCAATGCTGCATATGATTATTTCAAAAAACAACAGTGATGGCGTCGTAAAAACTCTTCATCTGCGTCGTTACTACAAAATATATCTATCATTACGACGTACCCTAGTACGCCGAAATAATAGATATTTTGCGCGCCTCGCATATGAAGTTTTTTACTTAGCCATCTGAAATTTAATCTAAATCGATTTCGAAGAGTATGTTGCTTTACTTGAAGTCTATCAGTTCGACATCAAAGACCATTATTGCATTAGGTGGAATCGGACCACGTCCGGAGGGACCGTAACCAAGACTTGGTGGGATGATTAAAACACGTTTTTCGCCTTTTTTCATGGCAAGCAATGCTTCGTCCCAACCTTTAATGACCTGGCCTGAACCAACAGGGAAATCGATAGGCTGTTTGCGGTCATAGGAGCTGTCGAATTTTTTACCGTTCAGCAGTTTACCGGTATAATGGACTGTGACCATAGCACCTTTTTTAGGGGTATCTCCTTCGCCTTCTTCAACAACCACGTATTTTAGCCCGGAAGGAGTGGTTACAGCTTTGGGCCATCGTTCGTCTATTTCAGCTTGCTCTTTTTCCATTGCTGCGAGTTCTTTTTCCCGTTGACCCTTGTCAAAATTGGCTAAAAGCGAATCAAAGGCTTTCTGGTCGCTTTGGAAAGCCTCGGCGGCCGCACCGACACGGATAATTTCCACGGAGTTGAGAGCGTCGTTGCCTTGAATTTTATCAACTACATCCTGACCGGATACTACATGGCCGAAGACTGTGTGCTTCCCGTCCAGCCAGGGAGTTGCCACATGGGTGATAAAAAATTGGCTGCCGTTTGTTCCTGGTCCGGCATTAGCCATTGAGAGTATTCCTGGGCCGGAATGAGTCAGGCTTGGATCAATTTCATCGGGAAAAGTATAGCCTGGACCACCGGTGCCTGTTCCGAGTGGGCAGCCGCCCTGGATCATAAAATTCGGGATAACTCGATGAAACTTCAATTCATCATAAAATTTATCACCTTTGGCTTTGGCTCCGCCACCGAGATCTTTGGTTCCTTCGGCCAAGCCGACAAAATTGGTTACGGTGAGAGGGGTTTTTTCAAATTCAAGTTTGCAGAGTATTTCACCCCTGGCGGTGTCAAATTTGGCGTAAAGACCATCTTTTAGTTTTGTGTTTGCCATTCCTGATTCTCCAGATAAAAGTATAAAAGTAAAAACAAATACGAACAGGGTGCAGATTCTATACATAGATTCTCCTTTTGCAAAGGTTTAAGGGGAAATAAAACTCATTCAGTTGTCACTTCTGGACAACTTGGAGTGAAATCATACTTCGTTTCCAAAATATGGGGAATTACTATACCGGATTGATGCCACTGAATACAATGTTTCATCTGTTTCTTTATGGATGTGCTTGAGATGAGGGTGGTGTGGTCAATTCTACCTCAATAAGAAGTTCCTGATCAGCACTGCTTTTTTTTCTGATAACCTTGATGTCAACAGTTTCACCCGCTCTGGCATCAAGCATGGCAATTCGTAAATCGGCCATGTCGGATATAGGAAATCCATTGATCTCCTTGACAATATCATCTGCAAGCAGTCCGGCTGCTGCGGCTTTCCCATGAGGGCTCAGTTCGGTAATTTTCTGAAATGATAGACCATCTTCTGTCTCTGTTGAAAGGACGACTCCAATTTTAGCCGATGGAGAAAGTTCTGCTGGAGCAGCAAGGAAAAAATAATCGGCAACCTGATCGAGGTTAATAGGTGAATTATCATTATATATATTCAAAATCGATGCCTGCTCTACCTGAACCCTGCGCGCAACTCGAGGTGGAATACCCGAGTCCTTGCGGGTGTGTTGTGAGCCTGCCAGAACCACCATGCGATACTCAGGTTGTTTTTTTAAAAAGTCTGAAATATTTTTGGCCATGGTTTCATCCCAAATTCCCTGTGCTTGAATAAAGCCGCTTTCCGCACCGCTGCCATGACTGCCCTGGACATGTATATTATGTATAAAGGAAAGTCGTTCACTATAGCCCTGCATGTCAAGGTTCCGGTCCTGAGGTAGCTTTTTCTTCGTTTCCTTGTCTAAGCTATCCGTATTCCCCGAGCGAAAAACTTCTGAGACAATCCGACGATCAATATTCAATCCTATTACCGGGAGTTTATTTTCCCTGGCGAAACGAAGGATCTCCCGAAAGTAGCGGTAATCGTATCCCCAAACATTATAATAATCAGATTCTTTTAGAAAAGTGCGTTCATCGATTTCTTCGGCGCCTAAGGTATATTTGTCGAGTGCCGGTTGAGAGATAGTGGGGAACATCTCCATGCCGATAGCAAGATGTGGATTAATTTTATGCAGAGCTTCAATAATACGCAGCTGTAACATATGGTCGGAGAAAGAAGTGTGCGTTTCACCCACGTAAACTACCCGGGCATCGGCAATTTGTTCGATGATCTCTTCAAAAGGCGACAGGCTTGAAGCAGCGGCTCCTTGGGGCAGTTCTTCCAGGGTAAAGTGAAGACCGGAAACGGCGGGCAGAATACTTTTGGTTACATTGCGTCCATTCTTGAATTCCAGGTAGGAATATTTCCCATAGTGGCTGATCCTTCCGGCAACAGCTTTGGTTTGATCTTTTCCGCTGCTTGAAACAATGACCGCCACATGGTCCCGATTTAAGGGATTGGAGCGGACATCCAGCGTAAAACCTTCCTCCGGATGATCAGGCAAACCGAAAATCGATCTCGCAGCGGGCTGGTCGGCTCCGAGAAAAAGCAGGTCATTTTGGGCTAAATCTTTATTGCTGACTTTTTCAGCAGTGGTTATAGTCAGTTCTTTTTCTCCTAATGCATCGAGAAAAGGTTGATAAACATTCATGTCGGTGTCTGGAGCAAGAATAACAAGCTGTTTTCTAGCTCCCATGAACTTCGACCAGATAGCAGGCACCTCTTTTTCACTCAACTGTCTGAGAAATGCATGCTCCGGATCAACAATAAACTCCAGGGGAAGCTGAGAAACGGGGATGGATATCCGGGTTTCTCTTTCGGTTATCTCCCTGTTGACATCGAGGGTCGAAGACATCATTTTGATTCGAATCGGAACGACCAGTGTATATGGTTCTACTGAGTTCTGGAGCAGTGAAAAAGAGAGAGCTGGTTTGTTATCGATATAATCGATTCTGATATCATCTACACTGAGGTCAGGAATGTCACTTCTTGTGAGTCTTTCAGAAAAAAAGTTGGTCAGATCGGAATGCGAAGTTTTTTCAAAGCTTTTTTGCAGATCGGACCAGCGAGCATGTTTACCGGAATTTTCTGTATAGAAATGACGTATGCCATCATAAAATGGTTGGTTGCCGATTTTTTCACGCAATTCATGAAAGAACAAGGCCCCCTTAATGTATCCGACCGAACGCTTTGCTTCCGCCATCGGCTGATTATGGCTGGCAGAAGTAAAATCCGCCAGGGGAATAGCTGATTCCTTGTGTACATAGCTTAGATACCTGGTAATGCTTTCCCGGCGATCTTCCACACCTTCACCTTTTTCCTCCCGGTAGGCATGATCAGCAAGAAATGAGGTCAGGCCTTCGCACCAGTTACCTTGGGAATAGTCAACTTCAACTGCATTGCCGAACCAGGAATGAACAATCTCATGGCCAAGTGAGGTATCCTTTATAAATGGAAGGCGCAGCACTATCTGGCCGAGAAGGGTGAACGTCGGCATGCTGTAGCCGGTGGGGAGCCGATTGGCAACAATGACATAATGATTATATGGAAAAGGACCGATTTCTTTTTCGTATCGGTTGAGATAGCCTGCCGCTGCCTGAAGGTAGTCTCCGGAGAGATCTTTGTCTTCTTTGAAAAACATGGAGTAGACAAACAGCCCTTCACGAACCTGTTGTTTTTCTATAATGTATGGCCCGGCGTTAAAGTGAATGTTGGTAACCGGCCAGGAAAATGTAGCACTGACTGTATTGCCTCTCTGTTTAAGTGGAAAGCTGTCGGATTCCATGATAGCCGTAAAACCTTCCGGCAGGGTAGCGGTAACATGGAACTGCATCGGTTGATCGGGGAGCGGATACCAGTTGCCGGACAAAGAAATTCCCTTTGGGCTAATCAGATTGTCAGAACCATTTTTTATGGTTTTGGTATAGGAAAGATAGAGAGTTCGGCTCGTATTCGCTGAAGGAATAATCAATACTTCCTGTAATGGAAGAAGCTCGTGCTCTGCACCGTTTTCATCCTTGAGAAGGGAGCCTGTAATATTAAGACCATCGAGCCAAAGAGTTATCTTGCGGTTAGGGGGAAGAGTGATTTTGCTTGTGCCGGTCAATTGGCCTTGCTCAGGAATAAATGAAATTGAGAGTTCGTATTCGTTTGATTTTAGTGGACCTGCTGCCATGGAAATCGACATGAGACTGCTCAAAAAAAGAGTCAAAGTAAGGAGTATGCCTGTTGCAGGTAGATGAACAAAAAAAGATGCCATTTGACTTTTCCTTTTATAAATGAATATGTTTCACCCTGATTGAAAAACGTGAGGGAGAATATTTATTCTCGCATTCGGTATAGAGTAATATCAAAAGTCTTTTCACGCTAATGTGTAAGGACTTTTTTAGTGTCCTCTTGAGAAGTGCTCTGCTTAAAACCTTCTCGTTAGGTCAAAATATTTAGTAAATTTCATTTCCTCGTCACGGGAAGGTGTTACAAGTGAACAAAATCAAGGAACAAATCAAAATAGTCGGGCTCAACGCCAGATTTACCCATTCCTGTTTGGCGCTTTTTTACGTCCGAAATGAATTGGAGAAAAATTGTCCCAATGTTGAAGGTGAACTGCTTCAGTTTACTATCAATGACAATTACTATGAAATGTTGCTTCGTTTGAGTAAGGACAATCCCAGGTATATCTTTTTTTCGGCGGCAGTCTGGAACAGTAGTTTGATCGAGAAATTGACACGTGATCTTCAAATCTGCCTTCCTGCCTGCCGGGTTGTAATAGGAGGACCGCAAGCCTCGGTGCTTGATGATCGACTCAACCGACCCGACAATTCAGAGCGAACTCGCTGTACTATTGTCTTAGGAGAGATTGAAGCGATAGGGCAAGAGTTTTACCGCGATCTGCAGGAGGGTTTTTTACAACCCCGTTATCGAGGGTCTTTTTTTTCGATGAAGAAGCGATGCTATGATTATCCCTATCGACTTACGGACTTTACTCTCCATCTAAATAACCGCCATATTTACTATGAGAGCAGCAGGGGCTGCCCTTTTGGTTGTACTTACTGTCTTTCTGCTACTGAAAAAGGTCTGTATCATAAAGAATTAGCTGTTTTAATGGAAGAGATGCGGGATATCCTCAGCCATAAGCCGAAAGTGGTCAGATTTATTGACCGGACCTTTAATGATGTTCCCGATCGGGCACTTGCTATTTGGAAATTTCTAGCGATGGAAGGAGGAGAAACTCTTTTTCATTTCGAGATGTCTCCTGATCGTTTTACCGAAGAGATGTTTGAATTTTTAGAAACTCTTGAGCCCGGTCGATTTCAATTTGAAATTGGTATCCAGTCAACCAATACTAAAACTTTGGAAGCGGTCAATAGACGTGTTGAACCGGGGGATGTGCATCGAACAATTGCCCGATTAGCGAATCTTGATACTATACATCTTCACGTTGATCTTATCCTGGGGCTTCCCTATGAGACACAGGAGAGTTTCGCCGATTCCTTCAGGGATGTCTTCGCCATGGGTGCGCACTATATCCAGATGGGGCTGCTGAAAATTCTGCCTGACACTCCTATTTGCCATGGGGCTCATGAGTTCGGATATTTACACTGCAATGAACCTCCTTATTCCATCCTGCAAACAAGATGGATGGACCACAACACCCTGAGCGAATTATACTGGTTTTCCGAAGGCGTTGAAAAATTTCACAACAATCGATATTTTGTCTCTCTTTGGCGTTATCTGCGAAAGCAGAATGACGACATTTATCTTTTTTTCCAAGAGTTGATAGGACTCTGTCAGACCAGTGGTTTCTTTCAACTTGCTTCTACGCAGGAGTTGATGTGTACAAAACTTGTTGAGGTCATCTCCGAACGGCAGGACCGCGATCTGATCAATGAGCTTCTTCGATTTGACTGGCTTCGTTGCGGTTTTCGTTTTCTTCCTGCTTGTCTTAAAATTGACAGCAGTAAAGAACAGCCGGAACAGACTAAATCTGATTTATATCAGGCTCTGCCACCTGAGATGCAAGGGGTCTACCGTAGAAATAATCGGAACCAGTTCTTCAGGAAATCCTACTTTTTACGTATTTCGCAGGATGCACTTTCGGAAATTGGGTGCATTTCAAATACAAGTTCCCCCTGTCTCTGTGTTCTTCAGGATCGTGAAGCGTCTTTGTTCGCTTACAATAAGTTTTTGATTTTATAGAAGAAGGCAAGAAAATCAGGAAAGGAGTTGACCTTCAGTAATGTCGTTATATAGTAGGCAACTGTCTTTTGAAAAACTGTTGAAAGCGAAAAAAAACATTAAAAATGCTAGAGGGAGAACTGTAATGTCGGTGTATAAGATTAAGAAAATCAATAATATTGCCAAACAGGGTCTAAAACTGTTCACACCTAAGTTTACGGTTTCCGCAGATGAGGAAGCTCCTGACGGCATAATACTTCGTAGTTCTCCTCTTAATGTCGACGACTATCCTACACTGTTGGCGGTTGCAAGGGCTGGTGCGGGCACAAACAACATCAATGTGGATCAGGCGACTGAAAGAGGTATCTGTATTTTGAATACCCCTGGAGCGAACGCTAATGCAGTCGTAGATCTGGTATTTCCGATGATAGGCGTGTGGAAAAGAAATATCTACAAAGGTATTGATTTTTGTAAATCACTAGCTGCAATGGAACCTGAGAAGGTCAGTAAGGAAGTCGAGGCGCGAAAAGCAGCCTTTAAAGGCGTAGAGATTGCCGGTAAAACCCTGGGAGTTGTCGGGTTAGGTCAAATAGGGGTTCGACTCTCCAACGCTGGTATTTTCAGGCATATGAAGGTCAATGGCTATGACCCCGCCCCTTCCCTGGCAAACATCCATCAGCTTTCGCCGGAAGTCCGGATTTGCAGAAATTTAGGAGACGCAGTTGGGGATGCTGACGTGGTCAGCCTGCACCTCCCCCTGGTTGAGAGGACCCGCAATCTGGTGGATGCCGAATTTATTGCCAGAATGAAAAAAGGTGCGATTCTGGTGAATTACTCGAGAGGGCCAATCGTTAGTGAAGAAGCAGTTATCGAAGCACTTGATAGCGGCTACCTGGAAGCATACCTTTGTGATTTCCCAACCCCAGCTTTGGTAAAGCACGATAAAGTGCTGACTACTCCGCATTTGGGGGCATCCACTTCAGAATCCGAAGAAAATTGCTCTACCATGGCAGTTAAAGAAATATCCAGCTATTTAAAGTATGGCAATGTCACTCATAGTGTTAATTTCCCGAACATCGAATCAACACCAAGTGATATGGTGCATACAAGATTAATTGTGATAAACCGTGACGTTCCGGGAATGATAGCTTATGTCTCTAATATCTTCGGCAACAATGATGTGAATATTGCGAGTTATTTGAATCAGTCTAACGGAAAAATCGGCTACAACATTATCGATGTTGAATCGGCTATTCCAGATATTGTTGTAGAGCAAGTTAAAAAAAATGCGGATGTTATACGCACTCGTAAGATAATTTTTAAAGAATAATTACTGAAAAATCAGGATGGTATTAAAAATGCCATTCGCTTACCTATTTGATATTGCGTGTAAAAACGATGTTTCTTGCACTCTTTTTTATAAGAGAGTATAAAAAATTGAACATTGTTGGCTGTGTTTTGATGTTGTTGACCGTAGAGCTTATCGTAAGTGATTGATTTAAGGATATATCAATATTTTCTGGATGTTGGCATATAATATGCAATGAATATTATGCTTTATCTCTTCTCTCTTTTCTCCTGGAAAAACCGGATCCCCCTGCTAGGGTCCGGTTTTTCTTTTTGTATATCCTCTTCCAGGAGAGATCATCTTCAGTATTATGAAATACGTTCTTCCCTTTGCTCAAGCGCATTTGAAAAGCAGTATTGCTCTCAGTATGATTTCACCTTGATAGGGCGACCCTATGCATCCCAGATCTCATCAGGTAGCGTTGCAGAGATGTGACTCTTACGACCGGACCGTCATAAGCGAGCTGATTGATTCGTCTCTGCAGCATATCGGCGTGCAGAATTCCTTTCATGGAAAAACAGTGTTGTTGAAACCTAATCTCATTAGCAGCAGTGGGCCCAGACTAGCCTGCACTCACAGCAGCTTTGTTGCGGGAGCGGCCTTATGGTTTCTTAATCACGGGGCTAATGTTTTACTGGGTGATTCTCCTGCATTTGGCAGTGCTGCAAAAGTTTGCAGGAAGCAGGGTATTATGACGGCACTTGATGGGCTGGATGTAAAATTGGTTGATTTTATATCTCCTGTCAGGTTGAAACTTTCTGGAGGGATATCTGTTACAGTTGCCCGTGAAGCGCTTGAATGTGATTTGTTTGTGGGCCTGCCTAAAATTAAGGCTCATAATCAGATGTTTGTCACTATGGCTGTAAAAAATATCTTTGGAATTGTCAAAGGGATGAATAAAGCGATGCTGCATATGACTCATGGCGATAATCATGATCGATTCGCTGGAATGATCCTCGATCTTATTTCTTTGTTGCCGCCACAATTACATTTGGCGGATGGAATAAAAGTTATGCATAAATCAGGTCCTCTGGATGGAGAGTCATTGTCGCTGAATTGCATGGCCGCAGCATGTTGTCCGGTAGCACTGGACTCAGCCATACTGGACCTTCTTTGCCTGAATAAAAAACAAAGCCCTCTCTGGCGTGTAGCTGCGCTGAGAGAAATGACAGGAAGTGATAGCAAAAATTTTTATTTTCCACTCCTGTCCCCACATGATTTTCATGGGGCGGGATTTAACGCTCCTGGAAATCTGCACGAAATCAGGTTCAATTTGTTCAGGTTTTTAAGAGGTTCGATGAAAAAAATGATCCTGAAAGTATTCGAATGAACAGTGGAAATATTTGATGTACGACAAAGAGTACAAAGAATTGACGGTACGTTGCCTCTATAGTAATAAGCGTAGCAAATAATATTAAACAACTTCATAAGGATTTTCATACATGTTTGATTTACAGGGAAAAGTGGCTCTCATCACCGGAGGATCGCGTGGAATTGGCCGGGCCATAGCCATCCGATTAGCAGAACAAGGGGCAAATGTTGTAGTTAATTATGTTCGTCATAAAAGAGATGCAGGAGATACAGCACAGGAAGTTGAGAAACTGGGTCGAAAATGTCTTTTGGTTAAAGCCAATGTTGCAAACAGCGATGACGTAGTAAAAATGTTTGAAAGCATTGCCGATGAATTCGGTCACCTGGATATACTCGTAAGCAACGCTGCATCAGGTGTTCTGAAACCAGCACTCGAATTGACTGAGCGTCACTGGAACTGGGCAATGGATATTAATGCCAGAGCGCTACTAACTTTGGTACAGCAAGGACTGCCTCTGATGAAAAGCGGGAGCAGGGTGATGGCCGTTTCGAGTCTAGGCTCGGTTCGGGCTATTGAAAATTATACGACAGTCGGAGCTTCGAAAGCAGCTCTTGAATCGCTTGTACGTCACTTAGCTGTAGAGCTCGGTCCTCAGGGAATTCATGTGAATACTATCAGCGCCGGAGCTGTGGATACTGACGCTCTGAAACATTTCCCGAACCGTGATGAAATTCTCGGTGCAGCTATGGCCCGGACACCACTCGGACGCCTGACCACACCTCAGGATGTGGCAGATATTGCTTTATTCCTCTGCAGCAATTTGTCAAATATGATACAGGGACAGATCATCACTGTTGATGGAGGCTATGCAATAAGGGGGTAAAATGTTGTATCGGGAAGGCCGAAAAAGATGATAAAAGTATAAAAAATAATATCCGGAAACTGAATAGTCATTTCGCAAAAGTATGTGAAAGGATAATATAACAGATTCTTCGTATGAGAAACTACCAATCCAATGGAATTGCGTTTTAACAATATGTACAATAATTCAGATGAAATAATTCTTGCTTCAGGATCTCCACGAAGGCAACAGTATCTTAAAGAAATGGGGATAAGCTTTATTGTCAAGACAGCATCCGTTCAGGAGCATGCTTTTGAGCATGAAAACCCAAAAAGCTTTGTTTTGAGGATGGCACGGGAAAAGGCAGGAAAGATTAGTCTTAAGTTTCCTGATTCCTGGGTCATAAGCGGCGATACCGTAGTGTCAATCGAAAATAAAATTCTTGGTAAACCCGTTGATGAGGAAGATGCTATTACTTTGCTCATGACTCTTTCCGGACGTGAACATAACGTCAGAACTGCTTTTTGTGTTGCTCATTACTCTTACGGGGTAGAGATAGTCCAGTCGGTCACAACCAAAGTTCATTTTACAGATTTTTCGGAATCTGTTGCTCGGGCATATGTCGCTGAGGGAGAATCTCTTGATAAAGCAGGTGCTTACGGAATACAGGGAAAAGGAGTTTTCCTTGTGAAATCAATTGAAGGTTCATATTCGAATGTGGTTGGTTTACCGCTATGTGAACTTATAGAAGTTTTACAGACCAATAATATTATTCAGCTGGATAATTTTGTTTCCTGATGAGTCATGCATGAAAAAATGGAATTTTTTTTTAAAATTTTGAGTATCGATCATTTTGCCATATACTGTGATAGTAATTTGTTGAGATTAAAAGAGACACGAGATGTAAACGATGCCAACCTTTTTCAATAAATATTATCCAGTAAGGACGTTGGTCTTCTTTCTTGGGGAAGGATTACTCATATTTCTCTCCCTACTGGTTGTTGATTTGGTCATGCTGGGTTCAGGATTCTTTTTCCTTGATCACTTGCCCAACTCTGCCAGAGCCCTTCTTGTTACTCTTGTATTTCAGCTCTGCCTCTATTTTTTCGATCAATATGATCTTGGAAATGTAGTGTCGCTGCCAAAAACCTTCACCCGAATGACGCAGGCTTTCGGAGTTGGGTGTATACTTTTGGGCATCGTTTATTATTCGATCCCGTTTATGATAATATCCAGCAGGATCTTTTGGATTGGCTATCTGGTGATCTGCCTTTCGGTTATGGTTTGGCGAGGAGCTTATTATCATGTTCTGAGGAAAAGACTCTTTGTTCAAAATATTTTATTAGTGGGTACAGGAAATCTGGCTTCAGAGATCGCCAGGCAAGTCGAAGGCGTACAGGATTCTGTCTATAGGGTAAGAGGTTTTGTTGGGGACAATGAACCGGCGTATAACCCTCATAATGCTCCTGTCCGACCAACCATAGAGGATTTCGAGGAACTTTTCGCCGGGCATGATCTTGAACGAATCATTGTAGCTCTTGATAATGGGCGGGGGATAACCCCTATTCGTGCCTTGCTGAACTGCAAGATGCGGGGAATACCTATTGAACAGAGTACCACTTTTTATGAGCGGGTTGCTGGAAAAGTGATGGTCAAGAAAATTGCTCCAAGTTGGATAATTTATTCAGATGGTTTTTCCCTCAGTCGCTGGAAATATCATGTGAAAAGATGGATGGATATCGTTTTTTCATTCATTCTGCTGGTACTCAGTTCTCCTGTTTTGATAATGACTGCTTTGTTTATCAAACTTGAATCACCGGGACCCATTTTTTATCTTCAAGAAAGAGTCGGTGAAAGGAACAAGCCTTTTCGGATAATCAAATTTCGTTCGATGAGACAGGATGCAGAAAAAAATGGCGCTGTTTGGGCCAAAGAAAACGATGATCGTGTAACCCGTGTCGGGGAGGTGATTCGTACTCTGAGGATTGATGAACTGCCTCAGCTCTGGAACGTCCTGAAAGGAGAAATGAGTCTGGTTGGTCCACGACCGGAGCGACAGGTTTTTGTTGATGAACTAGCAAAAACCATTCCTTATTACAGTATTCGCCATGAGGTTAAACCGGGTGTTACTGGTTGGGCTCAGGTGTGCTATCCATATGGAGCATCAGAGTTGGATGCATTGAAAAAACTGGAATATGATCTTTATTATATGAAGAACTTGTCAATTGCATTTGACCTTATGGTAATTTTTAAAACAGTAAAAACAGTTCTGTTTAAGAAGGGTTCCAGATGAGTGAGGGATTGTTGGATTTGCCTATATTAGAAGTTCTGATTAGCGGTGTCGAATGATGAATAAGATTGAGCTGAAAAGTAAAAGTATTGAAGCGCTGAAATTTTTTAATAATACCATCGTAACGAGTCGAATTTATCCACCGGAAGCTCCGCAGGTAAAGGCTGCTGTGGACAGAGGGTACAAAGGAATAAAACACTATTTACGGTTACATGGAGATTTGAAATACTCTCTTGATGGAACGACGCCCTGTCTGTGCGGACAAATCCTTGAACAGGAAATACTTGATTTATTCCCAAATCTTGTCGTTTATCGGCAATTGCGGCTGCTCGGCCTCTCTCAGCTGGTCCTCAACTCTGAAATGGATAGGTTCGCTTTCGCGCAGCTCCTTACTGTTTTTAATGCTTCCATCGACAAAATAAAGACCGAAGGCGGGGGAGCTGAATATATTACCAGTCTCGGGCTGGCAAGCTTTTTTCCGGAAGAAACCGGCGTTGCTGATGAAATACCATCCAGTAAAAATCAGCAAAATGAAATACAGTCCAGAAAATTAATGATAGTGCGGCCGGAGATGGTTGCCTGTCTTTTCGGTAAGGATAAAAGGCCGGTTATTGTTACGGAATTGCAGAAAAAAATGGGACATTCGGAATCTGCGATTGATATACTTGCAGCCTGTGTAGCTCATAGTCTGCAGGATATTCAAAAGAAAAAAATGATCGTTGCTTCGCCTAATTTTCCTTGGATGCTGAAAAAGGCAGAAACTCTGATTTCGCCCGATAATTGGACGGAAGTTGCTTTAGGACTTGCAAAAGTATTGGTCGATAACCTCAAAGAGCCGGCGCTATGTGTGTTAGCGGTGCAGGAGTATCCTGCGGGCTTTGGAAGTACAGTCTATGACAGGCTGGTTTTCTCTCTCTCGACAGAACAACTCTCCGGTATTATGATTATTTTCCGAGAGCAGCTGGCAAAAGCAAGAAAGGTTGGCGGAGCGAGTTCTTCTCAAGTGCAGTGCCTCGGGAAAGCATTACTTCTTTTGATGAACAGCAAGAAAGGAAAACAATTTCTTGGGAGCGAAAAAGCAAAAAGTATAATCCACGAAGGTGAAAAGGAAAGGAAAAAACGTCGCCTTGAAGCCGGTATTCAAGGGTTTTTGAAGGGAAATGACAGTCTCCTTAAAAGTGAAGAGCTCGTTGATTATCTTCCCGAAGCTTTTCGGCGGATGAAGAGTTTAGATAACAATGAAGCATCTCTACTGTTAAACGGAATGGTCGGTTATCTTAAAAAAGGTCCTGAAGAGCAAGTAAAGAAATCATTGCTAAAAAGCCTGGTAACCATAGGGGAAGATCTTCTCGGCGATGGTCAATGGAGTCATATTGATCTTATTCTTGATCCGCTCTTGGAGGAAGTCCGCAAAGATGGTTTAGAGGAAAACCTGGTAGAAAAAGGTATAACTCTTTTGCAGCAGGTGATGCAGAAGAGTTGGCAGGATGGACAAAATCATCGGGGGGACAGCATACTGAGTCTTTTTCATCATATCCGCTCCGGTCAGATACATCTTACTACTTCAACCAAAGCTAAAGTAGCCAAAATCCAAGACAGGGGAATCCGTCGGTCAAGCTTGCCTCAACTTCTTGCTGATTGTCTTGCATCTCCTAAAGATGAAACTCTTAGTTGCCGTCTGATACTTCAGGGGCCGGTTGTCCTTCGTTTCCTTGTTGAATCTCTTATCAATACCGACAATGCGGCTGATCGCCTGAAAATTATAGATCTTCTCACCTATAGCCCAAATTTTCTGCCTTCTGTAGTCCATGAACGCCTGCAGGAACATATGCCCTGGTATGCTAAACGTAACCTTATCAAGCTGCTCGGCGAAACCGGCAAGGAAGAAGACGCTGAAAGCATTCTGCCTTATCTGTGCCATGATGATTTCCGGGTGCAGCGTGAAGCTTTTCTCACAATCTATAAGATCAGTGGAAACAGCAGGAAACGTCTTTTGCTCCGGGCCCTTGATGAATCCTCCGAAGCTATAAAAATACAGGTTATTCAGTCACTTGCTAACTTCTGTGATGCGGAGGTGGCTGCTAAACTTATTGAACTGCTGGCTTCTCATGAACAATTTGGCGAAACAAATCGAAACGATCTTCTCTTGCAAACGCTGGAGACTCTTGGACGATGTCCATGTCTGCAGGCTCAGAAAGGAGTAAATGCATTCTTACAGACAAGGGGACAGCGCGGAACGAGAAAAATCTCTGAACAAGTTTGGGTTGCTGCTGAAAAAGCATATAAATTTTTGCAAAATGAGCTTCAGGTAACCCGGAAACAACACGTACAGGCAAGCCAGCTCAGGAAGAATGCTTTAAAACAGGCCGCTAAGCTCAGCAAAACTGCGATTACACAGCGTGTAATCACTGGGTTGCAACAAGAGCAGACTGTACGATCACTTTTGTCCCGCGGGGAAAAAGCTACTGCTTTGGAACAGGTACTCGACCTCGTCGAAAGAGCAGCCAGACTGCGTAATTTTGTTCAGGCGGAGAAATTAAAGGAATGGCTCGTTGAGATTGATCCGACAGCTCTCAGCCAGATAGTTCGTGCCGTAGAGATTATTGATCAGGAGAAAATAGCGTCTATTGATAAAAGCCATTTTGAGATCTGGAACGGACTGTATGATATCTTGACAACAGAGGAATTTAGCGCTGTCTACCATGCATTACGACATAAAAGATTTGAAAATGAAGAGATAATCATCAGCCAGGGCAGTCTGCAAGGTTCGCTCTTTTTCGTCAATTCAGGCAGGGTAAAACTCTTTTATGATGATCAAGGCAGTGAAGTCCTGGTTAACACCATGGAGAGCGGACAGATATTCGGAGAGGGTGCATTTTTCGAGGTCTCGGTATGGACTATTTCGGTAGCCGCTATTGGAGTGTCGGAAATATCTATTTTGAACCTGGATACTCTTCAGGAATGGGCAGAAGATTTTCCGGAGCTGGAATCTAAATTAAAAGGCTTTTGTAAGAAATTCGAAAGAATTGAGGATCTTATCAAGAGAAGTTCACATGACCGAAGATCTTTTAAAAGATATCGAATTGCGGGACAGGGTACAACAACTCTTCTCGACAATCGGCAACGTGGGCTTGGCACAAATTTCATTGCAGAACTCATTGATATTTCTGAAGGGGGCCTTTCTTTTCTGCTGCGAATCTCGAAAAAGCAAAGTGCTCGCTTGATGCTGGGAAGAAAAATGATGGTGAAACTTTCGAAGAATATAAAATCTCAGGATGGTATTGCTTTGATGGGTGATATTCTCGCCGTTAAGAACACACATACTCCGCATAATGAATATTCGCTGCATATGAAATTTGACAATATGTTAGAGAGGAAACAGGTGCATGATATCGTCATGGCAATGCGTGAAGAACAGCAGGTAATCGATTAGATGTTAAGGTGGATCGCTGTCATTCAGCTTGAACGTCGGAGTATTGAATGACGGAAGGTAAGGATACAATTTCCCAGTTCTATCTGAAACATCTGAATGATGACTGGCAGGAAAAGTTCATTACTGATTGTCCTTTTTGTGAAGAACATGGCTATGATAAAGGTCGCCTTCTTGTCTCTTTAAACAAAAGTAGTTTCTTTCACGGTTATTTCCGCTGTCTCAATCGCTGTGTTCCTGGAGGATTTCCTCTCTGGTTTGCTCGTCTCGCTGCCATTCCGCTGACAGAGGTTCCTGATTACGACCCGGATCAGGAACTGGTCCCAGTACAGACAGATTATCCTGCAGAAAACATTAATGACGAAATTCGTGCTTTTTCAGGAAGGATCTCGGATGATGTATACAACCTGTTCAAGCTAAGCCATATCAGCAAACCTGTTCTTAAGGAAATGCGTGTGGGATTTAATGGTCGCTATATTGTTTACCCTTATTTTCAGGATGATGGTAACTGCTATTCAGCCCGCTGTGTCTATCCTGATCGAGAAGAAGATGCGTTCTGGCATGGTAATGAAGAATTCAGCACAACACCCTATAGCCTCTATAATATACAGGATATCAAACGTTGCGAAGGTGGATCTCTGTTCATTTGTGAAGGGGAGGACAATCTGCTTACCTTAAGGCAGCTCGGCTTTCCGGGAGTTGCCGTATCACATTATAATGGGCTGGAAAAGCTCTCAGCACAGCTGTTTGATAAGATAAAAACAGTATTTATCTGTGTCACGAATACTCTGGAGTCTGATAACGGTGCAAGAAGCCTCGCCTCGAGGATTGGTTACAAAGCCAGAATCCTTTCCTGGCCGGCAGATAGTCCCAAACAGTATTCGGTCTGGCAGCTTGCAAAGGATTCAGGGAAAGCATTTGGGATAAAAGTTGGAGAAATGATCAAAGCCTCCCGTGCTTTTTCACCGTTCACATCTCCCCAGAGAGAATATCACTGCTTTCTGCAAACACTGGCAATGGAACAGGGAGAAGAATATCTGAATCTTTCATCAGGGTTTACCCGGTTAGATCGGGCTCTTGGCGGTATCCATGGCATCAATGTCATTGGGGGTGCTCCAAAAGTTGGAAAATCGACCTTCCTGATCCAGATTGGAGCAGAGATGGCGTTAAGACAAATTCCGGTACTATATTATGATTTTGAAAATGGCCGGCAAAAAATTTATCAGCGCACCCTGAGTCGGCTCGCCCGAGTATCAACCGACCAATTGAGAGAAAACAGGTTGTCGGAAGAACAGAAAAAAAATTATGAGGAAGCTCGAAAAAAACTGCAAAAAATGTTTTTTTTCTGGCGGGTGATCAATGATCGTAAAGTCACGCCCGAGTTGATGCGCAAACATATCGATTTCATCCGCCATGAAACAAGAAGCGAATACACCGTGGTGGTGGTCGATAGTCTGCATAAACTTCCCTTTAATGAGTTCGCCGAGAGACGAACCGGGATTGATGCATGGCTGCGTCAGATGGAATCGATTCGTGATGAATTGAAGGTCTCTTTTCTTGTGATCTCTGAACTTTCCAGGGGACTGGCCGGGTCCTATGCCGGGGAGCCTCACCTCGGTGTTTTTAAAGGATCCGGTGATATAGAATATAGCGCTGATAATGCCATGGTACTGCAACCTTCCGCCAACCGTGCGGAAGCCGGGTTGGCGGAAAAGAGCAATACACTTTCTCTCGTGGCAAGCAGGGAACAGAGTCCGGGACTGGTTGCAGACTATTATTTGGACTACCCCTATTGGGGGTTTACAGAGCATCCTGTCTCAGAAAAAAAATGATTTCCATCAAGGATAAATTACTTTAAACTCCCTCCGGAAAGGACTTCTGAAGTCCTGGCATATTCCCGCTTATCACGATTAGATATTTTCTTCGATCTGCCAATTTTCCAGCGCCGCCAATGACCTGTCGGCCCGTTCCTGTCCTCTGAATTTCTTTCTTATTTTTTTCTCCCACGAAGGGAAAAGCCCAAAGTTTATGTTCGATGGCTGGAAGCGGGCAGGGTCGCTTTCAGTCAGATGGTTAATGAGCGATCCCAAGGCAGTCTCACGCGGGGGAACAACGACAGCTTGACCCTTAGCCAGGCGGGCTGCGTTTATGCCCGCCAGCAATCCCATTGCTGCGGACTCAACATATCCTTCAACACCTGAAAGTTGACCAGCCAGCAGCAGATCCGGCCTGATCTTGAATTGTAAGGAAGGTTGCAGTAATTCAGGTGAAAGAACAAAGGTATTGCGGTGAATCGAACCCAGTCGTACAAACTCGGCATTTTCCATACCCGGAATGAGTCTGAATATCCTTTCCTGTTCCCGGTAGGTCAATTTCGTTTGAAATCCGACCATATTGTACGTGGTCCCATCACGATTCTCTTTGCGTAGCTGCACCACAGCATAAGGATCCTCTCCGGTTGAGGGGGATGCAAGTCCAACTGGCTTCATCGGTCCGAATCGCAGAGTGTCATCGCCACGTGACCGGATGACCTCAACCGGTAGACAGCCTTCAAAATATTTAACGTCCTCAAAGTCCTTCAAAGGCATATATTCAGCCTTACCAAGTTCATCGATAAATTTCAGATACGTTTCTTTATCCATTGGACAATTAAGATAATCACCGGGGCCATCGTCGTACCGGGATTTACAGTAGATGATATTCATGTTCAGCGAATCGGCGGCGACTATTGGCGCTATGGCATCGTAGAAAGCCAGACGCTTTTCGCCGGTAAGTTGAGCGAGCGATTCGGCAAGTGGATCAGAGGTAAGCGGGCCGGTGGCAAGGATAACGGGAGTGGTGGATGAGGGCGGAATATCCAGGATTTCCTTTCTGGTGATTTCAATGAGTGGATGTTGCTCCATGATTTCAGTGATACGGTCGGCAAATTTTTCCCGATCAACAGCAAGTGCTTTTCCAGCAGGAACTTCAGTTTCATATGCTATCCGAATAATCAAGGAATTGCACCGTTGCATCTCTTCCTTGAGCAGACCTACGGCTGACGTTAGGTCATTTGACCTAAGTGAGTTGGAGCATACCAATTCCCCGAGTTTCTCTGATTGATGGGCGGGACTGAAGTTCTTAGGTTTCATGTCAATCAGCCGAACGGTGCATCCTCTTTCAGCAATCTGCCACGCGGCTTCGCAACCTGCAAGCCCTCCGCCTATAATTGTAACTGTATATGGACTTTTCATGGGAATAATTTATAAGAAGTTTTTTAGGTAAAACAGCAAAAAATAGTGTTTGTAAGTACGTTTTAGGTTAGTGCTTTTGCAATATGTTTTCGACCGATAAATACATACAGAATAAATCCAGCAAATTCAAAAAATAACAATAAAAGGAATCCGGCTTTAAAACCTTCAGAAGAGAGAACTGTTTCTCCATGAGTAAAAAAATCTATGATAGCTCCGATAGCCCATTGACCGGCAAAAGCGACGATGAAAACAAGCATATTGAGGGCAGTAGTAACCCGACCGGATAAATGCACGGGAAAAGATTGCGAAAGAGCGGAGTAGGCAATAATACCAGACGTTCCAAGAAAACCAAAAGATATCCAGACCGGAAAACACCAGCTGATCGGACCGAAAATCAGCAACAGCTGGACAAACATAAATAAGGTCATGCAGGTCACAGCAGTCGTAGCGACGGAAATACCATGCTTGCTCAATCGTCCGGCAATGGTGCCGAGTGCTATAAAACCGGCAATCATGGCAACAGCGATCCAAAAAAGCACTCCGGCAACCTCCGTTCGCTCAAGACCGGCAACGTGTGTCAGCCATGGTCCTGCCCACAGTCCCTGGATGGCTAAAAAAGCTGCTTGTGACATGGTTGTAAGCGGAGCGGTCTGCCAGAATTTTTTACTGGTAAACACTTCCCTGATGCCTCTTAATTGGTTTTGCAGGCTTTCCCCGGTACTGGTTGATCTTTTCTCAGGTACAATGAAAAGAACTGTAATAGCTGTCGAAAGAGTCAACAAAGCGAGTCCCATGAACACGCCCCTCCAGTCGGTAAATTGCAAGGATGCTTCAACCGGAGAGGTGGCGGCCAATGCTCCAAGACCACCAGCCGCCATTTGAAAACCATTGACTATCGGCCATTTTTCCCTGTCAAACCAGAGGGTATAAGCTTTAAAGGCAGCCATAAGACAAGCAGACACCCCAAAACCAATGAAGGCCCGCCCGATAATAAGGCCGGTAAGAGTCTCTGCCTTGGAAAAAATCAATGCACCAAGAGCTGCGAAGATGAGCAGTACAGCTTCAACTTTTCTAGGGCCAAATCGATCAAGAAGGACTCCAAGTGGGAGCTGAAAAGAAGCAAAAGCAATAAAATACGTGGCTGTGAGCAGGCCAAGTGCAGAAGGATCAACACCTGCATCAGCGATAAGGTCGGGTGCTATAACCGCATTTACCACCCTATAGAGATAGGAGATAAAATAGCCAGCAGCAAATGGAAGAAAAACCCGGAGGAGAGTGAGCGATCGAGTCGGCATAGTCTATAGAAAGAAAAGATCTTCTTTAGGCAACGAGTTACCTTGGGTATTCAATGACAACACGAACTTTTTTCCTTCCCCAGTTGAGAGCTTCCCTGTGAGAGTCGAAATAGAGATCAATTCTGTTTGGCCCCTTGATAGCTCCACCTCTGTCTTCTACAACCCCCCAGCCATAATCGGGGACGTGCATGCGGGTTCCAAAGGGATAATATTTAGTATCCGCTGCAATAGTTCCTTCACGGGGAAGGAAATACCAAGGGAACAAAATGAGACGAACGGGAATCATCCAGGGACGATAAACCGAGTCCATGGAAAGTAGTCCTTCTTGAGGTTCATAGGGCACCGTACCACTGGCAGTCAAACCGCTGTATGGTCTGCCGGCATTTGGGCCCGAACTGACATATCTATTCCAGAAATCAAGTTTAAGCATTTGCCAGCTGCCCCTTTCCCAACTGCAACAGGAAGAGCAGCCGCAGTAAGCCGTAGTTTCCATTAACTTGGCAACCGGTTGTTTAGCGCAGCCATTGAGGAGCAAAAAAACTGGTATTAAAAAAATCAAAAGCAACTGGTCAACTCGGTAGTTATGGCTAAAGCTATGCATTCTTTTCTCTCTGCTAATTTTTTTAAGGCAATCAATAGACAACTATCTGCATAAAAAACCAGATATTAAGAATATTTGCTTTCTTTATTTAATTGAACAAAGATAACCGCTCACTGGAAAGGGCGAAACGTAAGCGCAGTTGTATTTATCAGGTTCGATAAAACCATTTTTTTACTTCATCCCTGGTGAACTGCTTAACCACGGGTCTGCCATGAGGACAATGAGAGAATAAATCAGCCTTAGTCATCTCGTTAAGCAGGTTGTCAATTTCGAGGCTTGAAAGTTCTGTTCCAGCTTTTACTGCGGCTTTACAGGCCATGGTCGCGAGAATAGTCGTAAGAAATCCGCCTGTATCCCCTTTATCATTTTCACTGCCGAATTGTTCAAGGATGTCGAGAAAAAGCTCGCGGGGATTGGCTCGTCCTGCAAGTGCGGGAACTGCGGAAATAATATAGGTATTGCCGCCAAATTCCCGAATGGAAAAACCAATACGATCTATTTCCTGCTCGTTCTTTTCAACCAGCTGCGATTGGAAAAGTGAAAGTTCGACAGTTTCAGGAAACATCAAGGTCTGTCTGACAACGGTTTTAGCATGGTACTGTCTAAGCAGTTTTTCATAGAGCAGTCTTTCATGGGCAGCGTGTTGATCAATGACCAGAAGTCCGTCTTTATTTTTACAGAAAATATAAAGGTCATCATATTGGCCTATAACTAACAAATTATGCCGAACTGTCTGGGGAGTTTGTCCGTGATTTTGCTGTTGCTCCGAGGCCCTGCGTTCTTCAGCAATTGATTGTTTTATCGGCTCGGTAGTGGTAAAAAGCGGCTGGTCTTCTACTGACAATGGAGATGCTGAACTGTAGATTTTTAGATTAGAGGCTGGAAATGATGTTTGCCTATTGTTTTCTTCAATAGATGATTGGTTTTCTGAATGGTGAAAATCGTTAGTGGGCAGTGTTGAAATAATTGATGATTCAAAAGAACAAGTTTCCTCCGGCTCGGAATCCAGTGGGACAGCGGTTCTATCAAGGCGTTGACTCATGCCGAAAAGTGCGGTTTTCATCGCTTTCTGGTGATCGAGCATGGCTTGGGAAACAGATTGACTGAGCAACGCATGTATATCCCTGGAATTGCGGAAGCGAACTTCGTGTTTTGCCGGATGCACATTGACATCAACCTCATCCGGCGGCAGAACCAGATGTATCAGGCCTGACGGGTTCTTTCCTTTCATCAAAAATCCGCGTAAACCCTCAGCTACTGCATGGATAATCATTCGGTCTCTTATCGCACGGCCATTGACAAATACACGTATTTTAGACGGGCCGATGGTCACTTTTTCCGGAGGTATCAGAAATCCGAATACGTGACGAAGGTTTTTTGATCTTTCTGCAGCCCCAACTGGGATGAAAGGACCGTCATAGTGCATGATACTGCCGAGCCGTTGTTCTATCGACAAAGAATTGTCGAGATAAATTGTTTCCCTGCCGTCAATACGAAGAATAAATGTTACTTCTGGAGAGCCAAGAGCATAATTTTTGATCACCTCATCGATATGTCCAAGTTCAGTACGGGCAGTTCTTAAGAATTTCCTTCGTGCCGGTGTATTACCAAAAAGATTGCATACTTCAACAGTTGTGCCAAAACCGCAGCCGATTTCATGAACTTTTGTGAGTTTTCCGAAATGAAGTATTACTCTTGTACCAAGTTCAGCCTGTTCTGGTCGGGAGGTTATGGTGAACTTGGAGACAGAGCCGATCGAGGGAATCGCCTCACCTCTAAAACCGAGGGTGCCGATGGCCGCGAGGTCTTTTTCCGTCATTATTTTTGATGTACCGTGACGTTCAAGGCTCATAAGGAGATCGTCTTCGTTCATTCCCTCTCCGTTATCAATAATGCGAATAAGTCTGGTTCCACCGCCTTCAATTTCAATTTCTATTCGGCGGGCTTGTGCATCCAGACTATTTTCCAGTAATTCTTTGACAACAGATGCTGGACGTTCAACGACTTCACCTGCAGCAATTTGATTGGCGAGTTGCTCGGGGAGGATACGAATTTTCGACATGGTACCGACTTTCCTGTTGATAGTTCAAAGACAGATGTTAGAGTGCTCGGGAAGTTATCCTTGAGTCTTATTATTTTTTGAATATTACCATGAGTGTCTAGAGAGTGTCACCCCTTAAACCAAAGAGAGCTAGGACGAGTTCGGCCCAAAAACCTGCTGTTCGCCGGTCTATCTATACAGAAAAACACATTTCGATTTTCCTGATAATCATCTGCATGCTGCAGACAGCCTTTGTCGGAAGCCTGCTCTATATTATGATGAGTCTTAGGATTCCAGATATCAGTTCGGTTGCCAGATATCAGCCAGCCCAGGCAACTATCATCTACGATAGCCAAGGCAGGATCGTCGAGCGAATGTTTACTGAAAACAGAACGATTATATCTCTTGATGAAATGTCACCGTATCTTCCTAAGGCCTTTGTAGCAGCTGAGGATGGTCGATTTTATGAGCATCCCGGGCTTGATTTTATTTCAGTTCTTCGAGCGGCAATCAATAATTTTCGTGGCGGTTCACGCAGCCAGGGAGGCTCGACTATTACACAGCAAGTTGCCAAATCGTTGCTTTTGACACCGGAAAAAACGTATCTACGCAAATTCAAAGAAGCTATTCTGGCATGGCGAATTGACAAGATGCTCAGCAAGGATGAAATCCTTTATATTTATCTTAATCAAATCTATCTGGGAGAGGGGGCAAATGGGGTTGAGGCGGCAGCCCAGGTCTATTTTGATAAAAGTGCAGCGGAACTCAACCTTGGAGAATGCGCCCTTTTGGCGGGTCTACCTCAAGCGCCAAGCAGATACGCCCTCTTTAATCATCTCGACAGAGCGGTAGAAAGACAGAAGTATGTCCTCAACAGGATGGCGGCGGATGGCTATGTCAGTGCAGAAACAGCAAAAAAAGCTTATGCCGAGGCGGTCAAGTTGAGTCCCAGAAGCCAGAGAGCAACAGATGAAAATGGTTATTACCTGGAAGTTGTCAAAAAGCAGGCTCGGGATATTTTGCAAGAACCGCTGCAAACAGCCGGCGCAAGAATATATACACACCTGGATACGAGAATCCAAAAACATGCTCTTGCTGCGGTGCGCCGCGGGGTGAGGGCAAGCCTCAGTCGACAGGCACTTGCCGGTAATACTATTGGAGCTATTCCACAGGGAGGATTGGTTTGTATTGAAACAGCTTCGGCTAAGGTGCGGGCACTTGTTGGAGGAACCTCTTTTCAAAAATCTCCTTTTGATCGCGCCAGTCAGGCAAGAAGACCAGCTGGATCGACTTTTAAACCTTTTGTCTTCACTGCTGCATTAAAGCAGGGATGGTCACCAGATACTCTCATAGACGACAGTCCAATCACCATACCTGGAAAAAACGGAAAAAGTTGGAGCCCCAAAAACTACTCCGGCAGGTATCATGGACAAACTACGCTGGCGGATGCCCTGGCACATTCATTGAACGCAGCGACCGTGCGAATCATGCAGAAAACCGGATATAAGGAAGTACATAGTATAGCTAAGCATGCTGGATTTACCTCAAAACTGCCGCCGGATCTTTCTCTTGCACTTGGGTCTGCCGACGTTTCTCTTTTGGAAATGACAGGCGCGTACACTTCTTTTGCTGGCGATGGAAGTTTCACAAGACCCTCTTTTATTGCTAAAATTGTTCGTGCCGATGGAACCGTTATCTATCCCGAAACTAAAGGAAATCAAAAAATGGTGGCCGGAGTTCAGGTGATGGGACAGATGCGGACAATGTTGGAAGGAGTGGTAACCAAAGGTACCGGCAAGATTGTAGGCGACGTGCCCGGAGTCAGGGGTGGCAAGACAGGAACTTCAGATGAAAATCGTGATGCCTGGTTTGTTGGATATGATACCAAATATACCACCGGGATCTGGATTGGAAATGACCGTAATCATTCCATGGGCAAACAGGAAACCGGCGGTTCAACAGCGGCCCCTGTCTGGCGGGATTTCATGCTGTCGATTATCAATAAATGATGGCGTCGTAGCTTTACTTCTGCTTCATTGTGCCTTCAGGTACACACGAAGTCGGCACCTGTCTTACTGGGGGCTCCGCAAGTTTCTATCATTACGACGTAAATGATAGAAACTTTGTAAAAAAAAATTCAGGGTACTGTTGATATAGTCTTTTAATCTTAACCGAAGATGCCTTTCAAGGTAAAGAAAAAGAGCATTGCCATAATCGCCCCGGCGGGAAGGGTTACCAGCCAGGATATGATAATGTTGAGTATGACTCTCAGGTCGAGTGCACCTATCCCGCGCGCCAGGCCAACCCCAAGCACGGATCCAACCAGAATATGGGTGGTGGAAACAGGGAGACCGGTTCGAGAGGCGATGACAACCGTTATTGCCGCAGCGAGTTCTGCACAGAATCCCCGTGATGGGGTCAACTCTGTGATTTTTTTGCCGACAGTCAGCATCACTCTGTACCCGAGAGTTATTAAGCCAAGAACAATGCCCGTGCCACCAAGCAATAAGATCCATACAGGTAGTGGTGATGTCTGCATTACATCCCCACCTGAACTAATAATACTGTAGACGGCGGCAAGCGGACCAATTCCATTAGCAACATCATTTGAACCATGAGCAAAGGCCATGGAACAGGCAGTAAAGAGCATCATGGGTGTGAATACTTTCTCAACGCTTGCATAGCTAAAGGATTTATTAGCATTTGGATCGTCTTTTATTTTACGGACAAAAAGCCATCCAATTCCTGCCGTCAGGAGTCCGAACGCAGTCGCAACAGCGAAGCTTTCAAAGGTCGTAAGTTTCAGGCTAAGATGGCTGAGACCTTTGAAAAGAGTAATCAAGGAAATAAAGAATCCTCCCAAAAAAATATACATGGGAGCGTATTTTTTTGCATTTTTAAGAGGGGTATCGGTATTAAAAATGAGTTTTCTGGTACTTATAACCAGTAAAAAAGAAATAGTACCCCCAACAACAGGTGATACTATCCAACTCATTACCACACTGCCAACTTTGCTCCACTTCACTGCATCCGGACTGATACCGACAATTGCAAAGCCAATCAGGGCACCGATGATAGAATGCGTTGTCGAAACCGGCCATCCCTTGGCAGAGGCGATCATCAGCCATACTGCTGCTGCGAGCAGGGCAGCAAGCATGCCGTATATAAGAATTTCCGGAGTATTGACAATTGAACTCGGATCGATAATTCCTTGCCTGATCGTTTTTGTAACGTGGCCACCGGCCAGGACGGCACCGAGAAATTCAAAAATCATGGCGATAATGATAGCCTGCTTCACGGATACAGCACCAGCACCGACCGATGTTCCCATTGCGTTGGCCAGATCGTTTGCACCGATTCCCCAAGTCATATAGAGGCCAAAAATAACAGCTAAAATCATCATGGCTGTTCCATATGCAGCAATAATTTCCATTAATTCCTCGTTGGTTATTTAGAAAGAAAAAGAAGCAGCCGATCAGCCAGGTTTTCGGATAGATCGGATATGATGCCTAAAAGATCAATGATCTTGTACCAAAACATGACAGAGACAGGATCAAGCTCATTTTCGATGGAAAATAGTTTGCTGCGAGTTCGGTGCATTATTTCATCGATGCTGTGCTCACTCCTGCGCACTCCGGCTATCATTTTGGAAACATTATCAATTTCTCTGCCTGTAAAACCTACTTCCAACAATTCATCAAGCTGCTCTATCATCTCTTTTGCTGCTGCGGTGATCTCCATTGTGCCTTCCAGAAGTTCATCCAGAAGCGGTTTGATCTGTTCGGGAACGATCATTTCCCGATATAAAAAGGTTTTGCCGATATCTTCAGCGGTATCGGCAATTTTGTCCTGATCACCAATGAGGCTGAGAAGATCCTTTCGGTCAACGGGCAGAAAGAGGGACTTCGGCATGTTCAAGCGAAAGGTCGATTTAAGCTTGTCTGCTTCTGTTTCGAGCTCATTTATCTGTTGAGCAAATTCAAAAACCTGTGAGCTTTCTTCACGATATACAGCATCGAAAAGAGGTGGGATAAGGCAGACACAGGAGAACACCACCCTCATATGCTCTTGTATCGGTTTGAAAGGCGACCCGCGAAGGAGTCCGGAAAGATGACGATTGGACATAATTGGCATGATGCTGCAACCTCCTGACAGATGTCATTTTTGAGTACTTTTATGCGCTGTTTTGCATGGCCTCAAGGAGTGACGCCCCTGCAGTTTCGTGTTCAGAATATTTTTTGATTTTACGGAAATAGACCGTTTCATTACTAAGTTTTACAGGAATGTCAATTGAATTGTTTTGATGAAATGATCATGGGTTGGATCAACTATTTGAGAGCATTACATAAATCAGTGAGAGGCTCAGCCGGAAAACTGATCGGCATAAACCTGTTGCCTACCCGAATTATAACACTTGGTCCTTCTGTATGGGCACTGTAAATAACATGATGATTTTTAATGGCTCCGGCATGTAACCAGAAACTGCCAAAAGGATCCATTGGTGTATGGCCTACTATAAATCTCGTTTTCTGGGATCGCTCGAGACATTTTCTGAGTTTTTTCACATCCCCCTTGGTGTAACCGCCAGGATGATTTGGTCGTTGTAATCTGTTATTGGATAATTCTGCTGCCAGCTTTTTGTTGTCGCTGATGTTTATTAGATCATCCTTGGTGACACTACGACGAGGTGGACCGGCATGACAAGCGATAAAGCTATCCGAGCAGATGATGTATGGCAAATTTTCATAGAAAAAGTCCATTTCATCCACGTAGGCCGGACCACGACATTTAAGAAGTGTTTCCTTGAAGAGAGCACCTTGAGGGATTCCGTGTTTATTAAGTTCCGGATCAAAGCTATCGTGATTTCCCCGAATATAGAATAAATTTTCTGGAAATTTAAGTTTAAGCAACAAAATTAAATCCATTATAAGCATTGAAGATTCAAACTTATCCATATCGTTTGCATTTTCAGAATGAATTGCATCACCAAGGATAATCAGACTTGCTGTTTTCATACGAAGACAATCAAGCAGGCAGTTTTCGCTGAGAATTTTCAGCAGATTATCAACCTGAGCATGCAAATCACCAACAATGACAGGGACGCTCTTACTGGGAATTTCGAGAAGCCCTCCAGGATGACCGGCCTTATTTTTAGGCCGAAATGGTTCCGCACGGAGAATGGCATTCACTTGCTGCAATATGTGCAATGCCCGATCAGTGGGAAGCGGAGCTATCTTTTGGCCATATATTCGACGAAGTTCAAGGAGAGCGTTGTGCCTTCCCAGCTCCAGTCTTTCCCGATAATCAAGATCATCAAGCCTGACAATTTGTGTATTTCGTTCGGGTGTCAGTGGATTGAGTATGAGGTCACCTCTTCTGTTGGTAACACTCACATGACGTTTAGCTACAGAATCATTAAATGCAAAAATTTCACTGTATTGATCATTTGTATGACCTAGAACTATTGTCTCTCCCACTCGAATTCTGATAAATCCGCTGATATTTCTGGTAGAGCAATCTTGCTCTGTGTTTATAATCCAATTTTTATGAGCGGCCTTTTGCTTGATTCCAAGCACTATTTCCGGTTGGAATCGTAAATGAATGTCTCCTAATATAAGTTCAAAACATTTTCCGTCGTGGGCAACCCTGCCTGCACCTGTTAGATTTTGCGGCTGGCTTCCAAGTGTGAGCCATTGGATTGGATAACGTCTGCGGAAAAGCCATTTCCAACCGCTAAAACTCTTCAGGCTTGGACCTTTAAGTTTCTGATCCAATGTCCAGCGCGGAACAGTGGTTACACCTTTTTCAGCAATTCTCATTGGTGGTTTATCGAGACTCTTACGAACATAAACGTTAATACCGGCTCTATGTAGGTAGAGCGCAATTTCCCTGTATACAGCCACCTGTTGTCGAACCATCTCCAGGTTGAGTTTTTCATCAACTGGGAAATACCCCTGACTCTGACGATCGAATCGTCTTTGATAAATGGTTGAAGGGGCGGGGATGAGAAATTCGAAAATGTATCTTTCGCGCCAGTTGGTCTGGAGGAAATTTGTCTTCAAAGGAGGTATTTTTATTCTTTTATAATCTAATTCCAAGGGAATACTGCTGTTTAACCATTCTTTGTCAAACACAGTCAATGCTTCTTTAAATCCACGGAAAGGCAGGCCGAGATGTACTTCACGAGGACGATATATAAGGGATTGTTCTTTCCACCATCCTTTCTGGGTCAGGTCGATATACCCCTCATTAGGCCATCCGCGTATTTGATCAATATAATATGATTTTCCGGCTCCCGGAGGACCGGTGACAACAAGCTGCAGGAATTCCAGCCCAATGGGCAGATCAATGCCCCGGATATTTTGGAGTTCCTTAATAGGTTCAAGAATTTTTTTAAGAGAATCGGCCATTATATAAAAGGCTCATTTCTGGAGGACTTTTCAGGGGCAGGTAAATCATCCGCTGATATTTATTTACCATTAACTTTTGTTCGTTACTTTAATGTTAACCTAATAATAAACAAATAATAGTTAAGCAATGAGCAAATATCAACAGAGGAGGAAGAAAAGGAACCTCACATGTTGTAGATATCAAATAGATAATAAAGCAATGCAGTACAATATGATCTGCAGTTTGTTGGAGTGTTCAAACAAAAAGTGTCCTTCATCCTAAGGAATGAAAGACACTTCGTGCGTCAAAATGAAGATATTTTTCTACGACTCGATTTTTTCAAAAAGCATTCATAGTCCAGATACCACAGGGGCAGGTGTCTGTACAGAACCCACAGGCGATGCACTTTTTATCGTCTGAAATATATTCGTAGCCGTTGCTCAAATCAGCAAGATTACTCCCCGCGCTGAAGTCAAGTTCCCTGCGACTGATAGCACCCGTGGGGCAGATTGTTTCACAGAGATGACAATCCCGGCAGGAAGCGCAGGAAAGGCATCGATTAGCCTGGTCGGTTTCAGTTTTGCCGATTTCAGTCGGAATGTAGTGAGTGATAGTCAGAGCCTTCTGAGGAATAACTTGTTTGTCGAAAGGCTTCCAGTCAAGGCCTTTGCAATCGGCAATGATGTATTCTGCTGCAGTTTTGCCTGACCCGAGAGCGTGGGTGGCAAGACCGGGCTTTTCTACATCACCAACTGCGAGTACCTTTGCATTTGATGTGAGATGAGCTTTATCCGTTGTAATCCATGCGGCGCCACCAACAGTTATGGTTTCGATTGTCTTTGGTAGAAAGGAGAGGGCCGGAACATCCCCAATGGATATTATGACAGTCTGGGCCGGAATAAGCTCGCCATCCTGGGTTATTAGGCCTTTAGGAGTAACTTTTTGAGTTATGACCGGCCATTTGAATGTTGCTCCAAGTGCTTCAGCAGCTTCCTTTTCCTTCCCGAATGCCAATGGTTTCTGAATGTCAACAAGAGTAACATTTTCGGCACCAAGACGATATGCTTCACATGCTACATCACAACCGACATTGCCTGCACCGATTACCACCACATCCTTGCCGACCGGCATCGGTGATTCGCTTTTGGCTTTTTTTAAGAATTCCAGAGCGGCAGACACCTTTTCACTGCCTGGGAAATCGAGCTTTCGGGGAGAGTGAGTCCCGACTGCGATTACTACATAATCGAATTCTTTTTGTAGAGCGGCAAATTTTTTCTTTGTCATCTCAACGTTAAGGTTGACTGAGATGTGAGGAGTCTTCATGAATCGCTTAATTTCCTGATCCCATATGGCCTGTGAAAGTCGTTCCCACGGTATTACCTGAGCTAACTTTCCGCCAATTTTATCATCCTGTTCAAAAATATGAGCTTCAATTCCGGTCAGAGCCAGTTGCCAAGCAACATTCATTCCGGCGGGACCACCACCAATGATGGCTACTTTTTTCCCAAGAGGTTCAGCTGCAACAGGAGCCTCGACACGATTTATGGATCTCCCTAAAATCTGGACATCAATAGGGTCGTCAACTCCTTGCCTGGAACAGTTCTCCATACAGAGATTAGGGCAAACAGCGCCGCACACTGAGGCAGGTAGTGGAGTATATTGAAGAAGCATTTCATAAGCCTCATCAATTTTTCCTTCACGAATAAGCCGTAAACGATCAACTGTGGGTATATGAACAGGACAATAGTAGGTACACGGAGCGGCTGATTCACAGTTGGCCCAGTACGGTTTTTTGCGACGGAGTTCACCGGTAACAATAGTGTCGATAACGCTGCGATCCAGACCGGGAGCAAGATCTCGCAGAGGATCTCCTCCGAAAGCCTTGTTCCAGTGTTCGTTTTTAAATTCGGCCATTGGCATGGGGCCGGAAAACATCAGTGCTCTTTCTTGTGGGCTAATAGGTAAGAGTACCTTCCATTCATCACGTTTTGTCAGTGTTTCGAACAAGTCAAATTGGCGGATTTTGGTGAGAAAATCTCCAATGTTGCTTTGTAGCCATTGCCATTGGGCATCATCAGGTACCGTCAGTTTAGCGTTAGTTTTCGAGAAAGAGTTGTCTATTTTGCCTCGGAAATAGATAGTGCCGCCAACCATGCCGACACAAGGACGGTAGCCGAGGATGTTAGAAGGGTTTTTCGGATTGATACCGCAAACAACAGCAATACCACCGCAATTGAATTCGGCAAAGGAATCACCGGTGGAACCCAGAACCCAGAGTTCAGGACGTTCATACTCTGGGTTCCATTTAGTCATCGTCAGTCCGCGGGCACCTATTGAACCACCGATAAATACTTTGCCATTGGCCATGGCATTACAGACACCGTTGGTTGCATCACCAAGGACAGCAATTTCAGCGCCAATGTTGAGATATCCAACGTCGTCGGAACTCGCACCTTCGCAAATGATTGTGGTGCCGGGCATTCCCATGGCACCAAGCCGTTGTCCAGAGGGACCTTTAACAGTAATACGCAGTCCTTCTTCCCGCTGGAGCCTTATACCTATATTGTGCTGGCCGAAAGATTCGAGCGTAAGGTCGCCTGACGAAGCCGCTGCGCGTCGCACCAGTTTTTCAAACTCCATTGAGCCGATGCGCTCACCTTTTTCATTTAGACCTTTTACAACAGTAGTAACCACTTGAAACTCCTTATAACACGGGTGCGGGAGGGTTGTGTGTATCTTCCTTGGCACCACCTTTAAATTCTCTTGTTGTCTCGCCCAAATAAACGCGAAATAAGCTGTAATATATCTTCTTGAAGTTATTAAAGCTGAAATTTCTTATAGTTTTTAGCAGACATATCTAATTTGAAGTCTGTCAGCTGCGGCTTTGTCGGCAATACCTATAGCATCGGACATCCCAATCGGCAGACTCTGTGATCGTCCAAGAGGGGCCATTATTTTTTTGACCTCTGTGTTAATAGACATAAATACGTCAGCTACCCTCTCGGCAACTTTGTCGGGATCAAGCCGGCGATAGAGTTTTGCATTTTGGCTGGTTATACCTTTCGGACAGATCCCTAAGTTGCAAACATTGCAACGATTTTTTTCATTACCCAGGCATCCGGCGGCAGCCTGCATGATGTATTTACCAATGTGCACACCAGAAGCACCAAGCATGACCATAGCCATTCCGTTTTGTGCAACATTGCCGTTTTTCCCGATACCACCAGCAGCGAAAATAGGAATTTCATTCTGTTTGCCCTGCGCAGCAAGATCAAGGTAGCAATCCCGAACACAGGAGGCAATCGGATGGCCGGTGGCATCCATCGATACATTATAAGCTGCACCGGTACCACCATCGATGCCATCGATCATCAGTCCTCCCGCAAAAGGATTGCGAACGAGGTTGTTCAATACCGATTTGGCTGATGTTGAGGCGGAAATTTTCGGATAAATCGGAACCTTATGTTGAAAGGCCATTGAAAGGGTCTGAATCATCTTCATGACACTTTCTTCGATGGAATAAAGTGTCTGATGTACCGGTGGGGAAGGGAGATCAACACCCTCGGGAACCCCCCGTAGCCGTGCGATGAGCTTTGAAACTTTATACCACATGAGCAGACCGCCATCCCCAGGTTTCGCCCCCTGTCCGTATTTAATCTCAATTGCAGCGGGATCACATTGCATTTCCGGAATTGCCCGAATAATTTCATCCCAGCCAAAATAGCCGGATGCAATCTGTAAGATCATGTATTTCAGGTAAGGGCTTCTGAGTATCCAGGGAGGACATCCGCCTTCTCCAGTGCACATAACTACTGGTATTCCAAGAATTTCATTACAGTATGCAACACCCTGGAGTAAGCCCAGCCACATGTTTGGCGAAAGTGCACCAAAAGACATCGAACCTATGACAAAAGGAAATATTTCACGGGTTGGCGGAATCCATCCTCCGTTGAGAGTACGCTCCAGAAAATCTTCCGGGGAAAGGATTCGGCCGATCGTCGTGGTAGCATTGAATTCATGTCTTCCTGCATCAAGGGCCGGATCGGTAAGCATAGAGATGCGATTAAACATGATTCGGTCAAGAAGAGTTGGTCCGACACTATTTCTTCGGCCACCGCGCTTCATCGGTTCACCTTTTCGATTCTCGAAGAAGAATGTGCGGTTTTCGTTGGTCCCGGGAACAGGCGTTATCGCTTCATTGGGACAGACCATCGAGCACATACCGCAGCCGATACAAAGCTTTGCGGGGTCAGTCTCCTGACGGATACCGGTAAATGTTCGGTAATCATTGCCCCTGTTTTTATTAAAGACATCAAGTTTCGGAACTCTCTGCCGCATATGTGTAAGTCTGATAGCCTCTTTGGGACAAACTGCGGTACAGTGGCCACAAAGGGTACAACGATCCTCCCTGTGCTCAATGATCCAAGGGAGATCTGTAGCTGTTAGGCTGCTAGGGGTAATGGAAACGGATCGTACTGAGACCATATTTCTAATTCCTTTCTATGTGGGGGAATGATAACTGTATGTTCGCGCATCGGTTGAAAATCGAGGGTTGGATCTCGATCAGGAACCATGGCATCGACGCCGCATATCTCGGAGGCAATTGCCCATGCTCCATCCCGGCCGCCGACTGTAGCTGGTCGGAGCTTTTTCTGATCCATAACCAACATACATGTTTCGTCAGGAAGAGTGCCGATAATTGCATTGGGACCGTCAATGATTAAACGTTTACACACCTGGCGAAGACCGGCAAGAAAGTCACCTTGAGGGTGTTCCGCAAGTTCACTCTTACTCAGGGGAGTAATTATATGCTTGTATGCCTGAAGGGGAAGGTTTAACTTTTTCAGAGTATAATGAAGAATATGAGTAAAGACTTCACTATCACTTTGGTACCCTGTATAGCCTGGAAAATTCTTGCCAACCAGCCAATCACGGATGGGGACAAAAGCAGTATTTTCGCCATTGGTCATGGTCGAAATACCTTGAATGAAAAAAGGGTGACAGGCATACAGGTTAATCCCATAGTTGGTGTTCTGCCTTCCCTGGGCCATGCAAACCCTGGATTTTATTTGCCCGTCATGAAGGCAAAGGGCATCACCAATCTGCAATGGCCATCCCACTTCTTTTATCATGACGACATCTGGGAAGAATGAGAAGACAGTAATATTGTCTTCATCTTTTCCGAGTTTTCTGAGGGCCAGTCTGGTTCGAAGCAGTTCAGCTTCGCGCACTTCCTGGCTTTGATCGCGGAAAGCAACCGGCATCCTGTAAGCGCGGAGGAAATAGCGGTGTCGATCTTCCGCTTCAATCAGTTCAGGTTTCATAGCAAAACGGTGGTCGTATTTTAGCTCATAACCGCGTTTTTCCATGTACTCTGTAACTCGTTTCCATGCTCTTTCCGTATGGGCAATACCAGAAAGAATAGGAAAGCGAGTGTCATATTTAAAGTCTGCAAACTCCATACCGCGGAGCAACAGGCCAAGTCCGGATCCGTCGTATCCTTCCTGCATGGCTTCCATTGCAGTGAGAACCTCGTAGGGTGAAAACGGTTCATTGGCGGTTTTCAGGGCTAAACGACACATGTCTTTCTCCTGATGCTAGTAAAAAATTGTTGTTGGCTTAAGATAAACGTCTGTCGGATGCGCATCTGCTGGGGGTGTGCCTGCTGGATAAACAAGGACAAAAACGTATGATTGAGACCTTTCATTTATCTAGTTGTGACAAAAAAGTCAAGAATTTGCTTGAGTGAGGACAGATCCCTCTTGCAAGAGAAGGATATACCCTGCATTTCTCATGAACATTGTGTTGATTTTCAGAATATATTCGTTTCTTTAAGAAGGTTCGATATTGTTTAATCCTTTCTCCTGATCGACACAATGTTCACCGTCAGTCCATGCGGCGCCATCTTCTACAGTATTTTGCCAGTGAACATAACCTATATGGTTCACTACCAAAAATTTTGAAGCTGACGCCGCCTGAACTGATGAGCAATGCGGGATAGACAGGATGTTTTGAGGGAACGTTGAGGAAAGAAAAAAAAATGGCAGCTCAGCATGATTTGCTGGAGCTGCCAAGTTTTCGAAAAGAAAAAACAGATGGTGATTATTTAAGAACGTTTTCAACCTTACCTAGGTTTTTTATCTGGTCAACCTGTTGTTTAACCTCTGTTGCTTCTTTTACTCCAGGTATATCGTTGATAATTTCTTTACCACCTTCTTCAACATCCCGTAGTCCGTTTTTGAATGAACTAATTGCTTTTCCGAGTCCAGCTCCAATTTCCGGCAATTTTTTACCACCAAATACCAGGAATGCGATACCTAGAATGACTACAAGTTCCGGGGTTCCAAGACCAAACATTATTTCCTCCAATTACCAAGAACAAATCCTAAAATACAGGACACGTCATTTAACAAATTATCGATTTATTTTATTGTAAAAAAGATTTTCTGCGTCATAAATGAACAGTAATTCAAGCTTTGTTGTCAGTATCTTTTTCTTCTTCATCGTCAATTTTTTTCGGATCATCTTCCTTTTTGGTCGCTTCTTTGAAGTTTTTGATCCCTTTGCCAATGCCGGATCCGATTTCCGGTAGTTTTCCTGCCCCAAAGATAATTACTATTATTACCAGAATAACAATGAGTTCCGGCATTCCGAGTCCAAACATAAATTTACCTCATCCAATTCTTTGAATAAATTTGGACCCTTTTGAATTGAAGGACCCATAATTTTTTTTTATTGGCATTGACATTAGAGTAGTCTCTTGCTCTTGTCAAGCATCGTCAGACTATAGAGCGTCAATGCCGACAATATTGACGATCTAGGCATGTAATGCATTCTTTGCGACAAATTCCTGGATTTTTTTTGCGTCGGCATCCATGAGTTCGCAACGGGAAGATTTATCTGTTATGCCTACTAAACTTTCAGGGATTTGGGGTGGGATGCCGATCGCCTCTTCTACAACAGCGCCAAATTTAGCTGGATGGGCGGTTGCAAGGCAAACCATCGGAACTCCAACATTTTTATGCAGCTGAGCAGCCTTTACTCCTACTGCGGTATGCGGGTCAAGGACGTAGTTATGCTTTTCGTGAAATGATGAAATGGTTTCGACAACAGCAGTTTCCGGGATTGACGAAGCAACAAAATCCCGTCGAATCTGATCCTGATAACTGGAAAGATCAATTTTTCCGTTCAGGGAGAATTCTTCCATCAGTTCTCTGGTCCGAACAGCATCGCTGTCTACTAGATAGTAGAGATATCGTTCAAAATTTGATGCGGCCTGGATATCCATGGATGGGCTGGAAGTAATTTTAACTTCACCTAAAGAGTAAATTCCGCTGTCGATAAAACGACTCAATATGTCGTTTTCGTTGGTCGCTAGAACGAGTTGACGAATAGTTCCGGCCGGCAGCATTTTCTTGGCAATGAATCCTGCGAAAATGTCACCAAAATTACCGGTGGGAATGGAAAAATCAACAGACGTATCTTTTTCGTGCTTTAAAACATGCAGGCAGCTGTGGACATAATAAACAACCTGTGCAAGTACTCGTGCCCAGTTGATGGAATTGATAGCGCCTAGATTGAAACTGGTTTTGAATTCGATATCGCTGAAGATTTTTTTAATAATTGTCTGGCCGTCATCAAAGGAGCCCTGGATAGCAATATTGAATACATTGCTATCCAGTACAGTGGTCATCTGTTTTTCTTGAACTGCGCTTACCCTCTGGTATGGGTGAAGTATGAAAATGTTTATCCTGTCCTTCCCCCTCACTCCATATATCGCAGCAGATCCCGTATCCCCGGAAGTTGCGCCGAGTATATTGAGAACCGACTGGTCTTTGGCCAGCAGGTATTCAAAAAGATTGCCAAGAAACTGGAGTGCCACATCCTTGAAAGCAAGTGTAGGACCATGGAACAGTTCGAGAATATGTAAGTCCCCTTTGTGAACCAGGGGAGTAACATCCTCGGTATCGAAGCTTGCGTAGGACTGGCTGATTATCCTTTTCAGGTCACTGCTGGGGATATCATCGACAAACCTCGACATTACTTCGAATGCGAGCTCGGCATAACTTAATTTTTGCCAGGAATTGAGTGTTTCACCGCCTATTCTGGGAATAGTTCGAGGAAGAAGCAGGCCGCCGTCTTCGGCGAGTCCCATCATCACAGCTTCAATAAAAGGTATTGAGGAGATCCCTCCTCTGGTGCTTAAATATTGCATATCCTAGTCATTTCTCATTGAGTTCAACAGATTTTTGCCGGGAGTTAGTCTTCAGGCGTTTGTTCTATCTCAATACGTTTACCCTCGGACCAAAGTCCCTCAAGATCGTAAAATTTCCGTTGTTCATGGTAAAAAATATGGACGACAACATCATCGAAATCCAAGAGAACCCACATACCCTCCCGAAGGCCTTCGGCGCTGGAGGCTTTTACCCGCTTAGACCTTAACTTTGCTTCGATTGTCTCTGCGAGAGCCTGAACGTGTCTGGTTGATTTACCATTCATGATCAAAAAGTAATCGGTAAAGGTGGTAAGGCCACGCACATCAATAATTACTAATTCTTCGGCTTTAGTATCGAGAGCAGCCTGGGCACACACATGTGCTAACTCGAGTCCGGTTTTTTCCTGATACTCTTTTTTTATCTGTTTCATAATTTATCTGTTCACTTTTATCTCAGGGCTGTCAATTTTTTTGTTCTTTCTGTTTTGATTTTCTTGGAGGAAATTCAAAAGTTACTTTACCATTTTTTGCGAGAACGAGATAGGCATCAAAGGGTCTCCTTTTTTTCGAGATAAAACCTTCGATTAATTCGGTCCTGCCTTGTGAGAGAAGTTGTTTGATATTCTCTTCTGTTATCTCCTTGGAAAGAATTATCCTACTAATTTTTAAACCTTTTTCTTCACCTTCAAGCGCTGATTCAGACATGAAGGCCATCGGTGTGCTAAATACCTTGGTTCCGTCAATCGGTGATACCCCCAAGGGAGTTTCTTTTTTAATTGCATCAATATCCAGATCCGCGTTGGAATCTGCAAACATAAACTCAATTTTATTATCCGCAAGTCGAACTGAAGCTGTAAAAGGTTTGCCTTTTTTTGATCGGAAATCGCTATAAGGTCCGATAGTTTGACCCTTGAGCAGGGCGACTACGTCATTTTCCGACAACATGCGGCCACCGAGTATTTTGCGTATGCTGATTTTTTGATCTTCGGAAATATAGGCGGTAGGGGAACTAAATATGCGAATGTTGTTGACAGGACTGAAAGATGCTTCCGCGCGGATCTCATCGTTCTCGAAATTTTTAACCTGATCGATTATTCGCTGGGTCATCGATCTTATCTCCTCCATGAACTTATCGCGGGTGAAATCACCCTTCAATATCTGGTTGAGCTTAAATTCCCATTCACCTGTCATCTCCGGAGAAGCCAATACTTCTATCTTCATAGCTTCAAGTAAAGCCAATAGTTCAAAAGCCTTGCCAGTAGGAGTGAGGTCCTTTCCTTCACGAACGACATATTTTTCATTGATAAGCTTTTCAATTATGGCAGCTCGGGTTGCAGGCGTACCAAGGCCACGCTCCTTCATGGCATCGGCAAGCTCGTCATCTTCAACCAGCTTGTCTGAGTTTTCCATTGCTGAAAGTAAGGTTGCTTCATTAAAGCGGGCAGGTGGTTTGGTATCCTGCTGTTCCTTTTCGATCTTAGTGCAGGAGATGGAGGTATTCTTAGGTATCGGAGCTATTATTTTATCCTGACCTTCTCCACCAGCCGTCCCGTAAATGGCTTTCCAGCCAGCTTCCAGCAAAATCTTTCCTTCAGTAAGGAAGACCTCTTTTTCAACATATGAATATCGTTTGGTATTCTGGAATTCTGCGGGCGGGAAGAAAACTGCTAAGAAACGCTGTACCACCATCTGGTAAACTTTCATTTCGGGTTCAGAAAGATTGGAGGGTAAGAGGGTGGTTGGAATAACTGCGTGGTGATCAGAAATTTTAGCATTATTAAAAATGCGAGTGTTCGGACGGACATAATTTTTCTCCAGCGCTTGCCCGGCGAATTTACCAAACTGCCAGTCCGACTGGCTCTTTAAAGTTTTTTTGACAGTGGGAATGTAGTCTTCGGGCAGATGCTTGCTGTCGGTACGAGGATAGGTTAACACTTTATGTCGTTCGTAGAGGGCCTGGGCAATTCCGAGCGTGTTTTTCGCTGAAAATCCAAACCTTGAATTTGCTTCCCTTTGTAGAGATGTCAAATCATAAAGCTGCGGCGAGTTCTGTGTGGTTTTTTTGCTTTCTTCTTTTATTACAGCAGGTTTATCCGTGCACTGGGATATGATGGCATCGGCTTCTTCAACTGTCCAAAGCCGGTCTGCTTTTTTGTAAGGATCTTGAGTATCTTTAACAAAATTAATATTTATCCATTTACCTTCATATGATTCGTTATTGAAAGAAAACTGGGCGAGCAGGTTCCAGTAAGGGCGGGAAATGAACTCATGCCGGGCGCGCTCCCGTTTAACCAAAAGAGAAAGAGTCGGGGTCTGCACTCTGCCACAGGGGGTAAGAAAAAAGCCGCCCCGGCGGGAGTTAAAACCAGTCAATGCTCTTGTGGCATTAATTCCTATCAACCAATCAGATTCAGATCGACAAAGCGCAGTGTCCTCCAATGGCTGCAATTCTTCATTTTTTCGTAACGAAGCAAAAGCATGTAAAATGGCATCAGTTGTCATTGACTGAAGCCACAATCTTTTTATTGATTTTTTGGCGACCGAATTATTCCAGACATATTTGAGAATATATTTAAAAATTAATTCTCCTTCGCGGCCGGCATCACAGGCATTGATGATTTGCTTAATATCTTTCCGGCGAATTAATTTTTGCAGTGCATTCAATTGTCCTTTCGTACCGTCAAGACCTTTGAGTGGGAAGTGGTCCGGCAGGATGGGTAAATTATTTAAATCCCATTTTTGAAACGCAGGATCGATCTCCTCCGGATAGCAGATTGAAACAAGATGGCCAATAGCGTAAGAGACAACATATTCATCTCCTTCGAAATGGGTTTTTTCTTTTTTGAATTTGCCGGGAAGCACTTTAGTTAAATCTGCAGCGACACTTGGTTTTTCTGCAATAATAAGAGTTTTTTCTGTCATGAATTCAGATGTTCAGCATTATAATTTAAGGGTTCAATCAGGTCGGAGTTAATGGAGGTGTGATGGCCTGGATAAAACCCCATCGACAAGAATCCCTTAATATTGCCATCAAAAGAGATATAGGTGGTGCTGACCTGAGACGCAGTATACATTGCAACGTTGGAAGGTAATCAGAACTGTCGTTTTAATAAAGGTACAACCGTGGTTTGTCAAATAGAATTTTTTATTATTATGCTTGCTTAAAGTAGCCAAAGGCGTCTTGAGCCAGGGTATTTTCTTTATTCTAACTAATTGGAATAAACATAAAAGTGAAAAAGATATCGTATTGTTGAGCTCCTGGTTTTAGTGTTTTTTCTTCTTTGAAACCACTTGGTGGTAAGTTATTTTTAGTTTTGAACCCGATCAACTTGAAACAGGACTCTAAAATATACGAAGTAAGTCAAGATAATTCTGTATTTAGTGTAACGCCTATTCGGTCTTTCGACTTGACATTACCTTTAAATAATGGTTTGGTGAGCCGTCGGGTAACTCGTTTTGTAGCTTTGTGCTGGGACCATAATCAGTGGACTTGTCAAATGTTCACTATTGGGTTTCCCGAATCAAGGTTAGGGCTATCCGGTTATACCTCCTGTTGCTTCAGTTGCGGGACGGCTTTTGGAAGTGGGCTTTGCCCGCTTTTTTTTATGTCCACACATTGGTGGTTATAGTTTGTTTTTAAAGGATTTGTCTCTACTGGGATAAATCCTGTGAAGTTAAGGTATAGAGTAATGAGTGAATTAATTATCGATAAAATACGAGGATTTCTGCAAAGCCTGTTGGGAATCATGGGACTTGAACTTTTTGATGTTCAGTTTCGACGGGAGGGTCATGGCTGGGTTTTACGTGTCTTTATCGATTCAGAAGAAGGAGTGACGTTAGAACACTGTAGTAATGTCAGTCGTGAACTGGGACGTTATCTTGATGTGGAAGATTTGATCGATAATGCATATCATTTAGAGGTATCCTCACCTGGTCTGGAAAGACCTCTCCGGTCACTCAATGATTTTACTCGTTACCTCGGCAAGAAGGCCAGGGTAAAAGTACACGAAGCTATTGATGGTGAAAAAATATTTGAAGGTATAATTGAAGAAGTTGCTGATGATGCTGAGGGGCTGATAAACCTGAAGCTGAATGACGGTCGTTCCATACAGTTTACTTTTGAGAAGATAAACAAGGCCAGGCTGGCAATTTGATAAAAAGGCCACCTTGTTTGAAGAGTGTAATGTTCTCCGCATGTCGGAGCTGAAAGTCATAATGACGGAGTAAGAGAATGCTATCAGATTTGAAACGTATAATCGACCAGATCAGCAGAGATCGAGGTTTTGATAAAACATTACTGATAGAGGCCATCGAAGAAGCGGTCCAGTCTGCTGCCAGAAAGAAATACGGCAGCCGTCGTGATATGGAAGTTCGGTATAATGAGGAATTTGGCGAAGTTGAGGTTTTTCAGTTTAGAATTGTTGTCGAAGATGCTGAAGACGAACAGACTGAAATATCTTTTGATGAAGCCAGATTACTTGACCCCGAAGTGCAAGTCGGTGATGAGCTTGGCGAAAAGATGCAGGACATTTCTGACTTAGGAAGGATAGCAGCACAGTCAGCTAAGCAGGTGATTATTCATAGGATGAAGGACGCTGAACGGGAAGTGATCTACGGTATGTTCAAGGATCGTGTCGGCGAAGTGGTCAGTGGTATAGTGCAGCGGTTTGAACGAGGAAATATGATAGTGAACCTCGGACGTACTGATGCTATTTTGCCTAAAGATCAGCAGATACCAAAGCGTTCTTTTAAGCAGGGCGACAGAATAAGAGCCTATCTGAAAGAAGTTCGCCAGACCAGTCGTGATTCGCAGCTTATTTTGTCCAGAACGTGCGATGAATTTCTTGGAAAACTGTTTCAGTTGGAAGTCCCTGAAATGGCAGAAGGCATTGTTCGGGTGATGGGCGTCAGCAGAGAACCGGGATTTCGAGCCAAAATAGCTGTCAGTTCTTCTGAGGGAGATGTCGATCCTGTAGGTGCCTGTGTTGGTATGAAAGGTTCCAGAGTGCAAAATGTTGTGCAGGAGTTACAGGGTGAGCGTATTGATATTGTCACCTGGAGCCCTGATCCTGCAAAATATGTATACAACGCTTTGGCTCCTGCGCACGTAAGTATGGTAATGGCCGATGAAGACGCGAATTCGCTTTTGGTCGTCGTACCCAACGACCAACTTTCCCTTGCTATTGGTCGACAGGGTCAGAATGTACGTTTGGCTTCAAAGCTGATTGGTTGGAGGATCGACGTAAAGAGTGAACAAAGATATAACAATCTATCAGATGAAGGATATCAGTCACTTTTGAAGCTGCAGGGTGTTGATGAATCGTTGGCGGACCAATTATTTGGTAAAAATATTTTCTCGACTGCGGTACTCTCTCAAAAAAGCATTGATGATCTGGTTGTCATCCGATCGATTAATGAGGAATTTGCAGAGAGACTCATTGAGGAAGCTAAAAAAATCCCCTTTGTAGCAAAAGAAAAGCCAAAGGAGGATGCCGTTGAAGTGAATGAACTCAAAACGGAGTCACCGGTAGGTGGCGCAGTCAAAGAAAGTAGCCCCCTGGCTGAAAATTTACGCAAAGAAGAAGGGGCAAGCACGACCGATAAGATCGATAATCCTGAAGAATGACAGTACCATTGAGGACCTGTTGCTCATGTGGTACGAAGAAACCGAAATACTCACTTCAGCGTTTTGTTTGGATTAATGAAAAGATTGAAAACGATCTCAAACAAATTAAACCGGGTAGGGGGGTCTATTGTTGTAAGGATGAACAATGTTTTCGGCTGTTATTTGAAAAGAAAAAAAAATGGAAAAGATTGTTTCGTCTTTGAACATAGAGAATTAAAATGATTTATTAAGGATAATGAATACGATTTTTCTTAATGAATGAAATGACTGTTGCGATGCAATACGGGAGTAAAGAATGAGCAGAATCAGGGTGTATGAGTTGGCCAAGGAGGCCGGCATGAGCAGTAAAGCGTTGACGGATAAACTGATTGAACTGGGCTTCGATATCAAAGGCCATAGTTCGTCTGTTGACGACGAAGCGGCTGAAACGATTCGGAATACTATTTTGAAATCGGCAAATACCGAGCTTGTTGAAAAGCGTATTGATAGCGATAAGGATGGTCCAACTGTGATACGTCGCAGGTCCACAGTCATAAGGCGCAGAGCAAAAACAATTGAGGACACTCCGGAAGAGCAACCAGAAGAAAAGCTCACTACGAGTGTGACTGAAGAAGAGGTTCCCGCAATTGATATCTCTGCCGAGAAGCCTCAGCAAGAAATTTCTCAGCCGGAATCCACAACGATTGTAGAGGAAGAAAAGCCTGCTCCTCTAAAACCTGCCGATGAACGCGTGATAAAAGAGCAAGAACCTGTAACTGAACAGGAAAGTGAACCGGAAAACGTTCCTGTCAAGAAAGCCGAGACCGAAGAGGAAGAATTGACTGGACCTAAACCGAGTACTTCTCCTGATGTGCAAATTACCGACCAGGTGCCGGAAGATGTGGAATCAAAGGTAGAAGTAAAGAAGCAAAGCACAGCTCGCCCCGCCAAGAAGATAAAGCAACCTCCACAAAAAAAACCGATGGCCAGAGTCGTGAGAACCATCGAATTGCCTGATATGGAAAGTCAAGCTCCTCAGCGTCCCGTAAAGAAGAAGCCGACAAAACCTGTCCAGCAAAGACCATCGACACCTGCGCCTTCAAGAACGCCAGTTCCGCCGACAGCTGATGACTCAGGGCGAACCAAGAAAAAAGGCAAGAAAAGTATCCCGGTCAAAGAGGATAAAGTGGTTGAACCTCGTCGTGGAGGAAAGAAGGGTCAGAAAAACGTCAAGTTTACTCATTTTGCTCAAGACTATCAAGGCAAAGAGGGTGGACGTCGGGGCAAGAGAAGTAGGAAAGCCTCAAAGGTTATTTCTCCACCAGCTGAAATGAAAGCAAGCAAGAAGCGTTTTAAAGTGTACGACGCCATCACTGTTGGTGATTTGGCGCAACGGATGAAAATTAAAGCCAGTGACGTAATCGCCAAACTGATGGGACTTGGTGTGATGGCAACAATTAATCAGGCCGTTGATACCGAAACCGCTATACTTATTGCAGCTGACTTTGATTATGAGGTTGAACAAGGCATAACTGAAGAAATAGGTATGCAGATGCTCAACCTGTCAGAAGAAGGTGGGGTGAAAAAGACGAGGTCGCCGGTTGTTACTGTAATGGGCCATGTTGATCATGGAAAAACCTCAATACTTGATGCAATTCGCAAAACCGATGTTGCAGAAGGGGAAGCCGGCGGTATCACACAGCATATTGGTGCATACCATGTTCGATCTGCATCAGGAGATGTAACTTTTGTCGATACTCCAGGACATGCTGCATTTACAGAAATGCGATCGCGCGGCGCGCAGGTTACTGATATAGTAGTTCTTGTTGTTGCTGCGGATGACGGCGTTATGGAACAGACCAGAGAAGCTATTCACCATGCCCAGGCTGCTGAAGTACCGATTCTTGTCGCAGTCAATAAAATTGATAAAGACAATGCCGATATTGATAGGGTCAAGAGAGAGCTCTCAGATCTTAATCTCATGCCCGAGGATTGGGGTGGAGAAACGATATATTGTGAAACTTCGGCCAAGAATAGTATTGGTATAGATAATCTTCTCGAATCTATTCAGTTACTTGCAGAAGTGCTTGAGTTACAGGCGGATAGTACTAGAAAGGCAAGAGGGCGTGTTGTTGAAGCTCAGCTTCATAAAGGCAGAGGGCCGGTCGCGACCGTGCTCATTCAGGATGGTACCTTGCGTCTCGGTGAACACTTTGTTGTCGGACAGTTTAGCGGTAAAGTGCGATCAATGCTCGATGACAAAGGACGGAAGATAGAGGAAGCGGGACCTGCAATTCCTGTTGAAGTTCAGGGACTCTCCGGTGTGCCGAGTGCGGGTGATGAATTTATCGTAGTAACCGATGAAAAAATGGCAAGAAGTGTTTCGCAAGTACGGTCTCTCAAAGCACGAGAAAGCGAACTTGGCTCCAGCAGTAAAATATCTCTCGATAAATTGTTTGAACAGATGAGCGAGGGTGACGTTCAGGAGCTTAGAGTAGTCTTGAGAGCTGATGTACAGGGAACCTTGGAAGCGTTTGCAAAGGCTGCAGGAGATCTTTCTACAAAAGAGATCAAGGTGAAAATCCTGCACGAAGGTACCGGAACAATCACTGAATCGGATATTCTTCTTGCTTCCGCATCTGACGCAATTATTATTGGTTTTAATGTCAGAGCAAGTACTAAAGTAAAAGAACTCGCGGTTAAGGAAAATGTTGACGTGCGTTCTTATGATGTTATCTATCATGCCCTCGACGACATTCGTAAGGCTATGGTCGGTATGCTTGAACCTACCTTTGAAGAAGAGGTTATTGGACTTGCAGAAGTACGAGAAACCTTCAGCGTTCCAAAGATTGGAACAATCGCCGGATGTTTCGTACTGGATGGTAAAATTCTACGGACTGCCAAGGTTCGAGTTTTACGCGAAGGCGTTGTAATATACACCGGTAAAATTGACTCCCTGAGGCGATTCAAGGACGATGTGAAAGAAGTGATGTCTGGTTATGAATGCGGTATCGGTGTCGAGAAATTTAACGATATCAAGATAGGTGATACTCTCGAGGCTTTTGTAATGAAAGAAATCGAGGCAACTCTCTAAAAAAGGTTATACAGTGGCAAGCTGGGATCCAAAACAAACACTGGACTCCATTGGGATTGGTGGAAAAAGTGAACAAAAACGTTCATCGCGGGTGGCTGAGGCTATTAAAATTGAACTTTCTACAATCTTGATCAGTAAGGTGAGAGACCCCAGGCTTCAGGGAGTGAGTATCTCGCGAGTTGAAGTTCCTGAAGACTTGAGCCTTGCCCGTATCTTTTTTACAGTTCTTGGTGGACCCAAAGAAGTTAAGGAAGCAGGAATAGGCTTAGAGCGGGCAAAAGGTTTTATGCGAAGTCATATCGCCAAAACGCTTAATTTGCGATTTACGCCGGCGCTTCAGTTTAAATACGATAAAGTCGTTGAAAAAGTCGCTGAGCTAGATGAAATATTCCAGGAAATTGCCAATGAAAGAAACTCTCGAAAAGATGATTCCTGAACGAATAATTCAAGATATCAAAACTATCGATAATATAGTTATATTAACTCACACCCATCCGGATGGAGATGCTTTGGGATCGATGTTGGGATTGGCTGGTATTCTTGAAGCTTTAGGCAAGAATGTATTCTGTATGTTGGAAGAACCCGTTTCTTATCTTTATGATTTTTTACCTGATATTTCTAAAGCCCATATCAGTACTGAGGAGTATAGATTGTTTGTCGATGCAGCAGGTGAGAATTTAATGAGCATCGCTCTCGATTGCGGAGATGAAGATCGATTAGGTGAGTCAAAGCACGATTTTTTGAACGTTTCTCCATTTATCGTTATCGATCACCATGAGTCCCATAAAGAGTTCGGAACTGCCAGATGGGTTGAAACCGGCCGCTCCTCGACCGGTGAGATGATATATGAGTTGGCTTTGTTACTTGGTGCTCCTATAAGTTACAATATTGCCTATAATCTTTATGTTGCCATTAGCACAGATACCGGTTCATTCAGATATGAAGGAACACGTCCCAGAACAATGCAGATTACTGCTGAGCTCCTGGAAAAAGGTGTACGGCCTGAAGCTGTTTGCAGCCATTTGTATGACAATTCAAGCCGGGAAAGATTGAAGCTTATGGAATTAGTGCTCTCAACTTTGAGTCTTTTTGAAGACGATCGGATTGCTTTTATGCATGTATCAGTCGATATGGTTGAAGAGAGTGGTGCCACATTACGGGATGTTGAGGGATTTATAGATCTTCCAAGATCACTTCGATCGGTCAAGGTTGCTGTTCTGATAAAAGAGGCGAGTAAAGATTCAATTTCTGTAAGCCTGCGCGCCAAAGGACAGTGTGACGTAGCGGAAGTAGCAAAGCACTTCGATGGTGGTGGTCATCGCAATGCAGCAGGGTTTCGAGTAACTGGCAAATCTATTGATCAGGTGCGTCAGGAAGTCAAAGATGTCCTCTCCAGAGCTTTGAATGGAAAAAACTGAGCAAATATTTCCAGGAATAGACGGCTCGATCACAGGTTATCATGGTAGCGACAACTATACCCCCATTTGAAGCAGGTATTTTTCTTATTGATAAGCCTGTTGACATGAGTTCTTTTGGTGTCGTGAGCAGATTACGCCGAATTCTGAAGATGAAAAAAGTCGGGCATGCAGGGACTCTCGATCCTTTTGCAACAGGGTTGTTGATCGTGTGTGCCGGTAGACCTGCGACGAGGCTTATTTCCCATTTCATGGATGGAACAAAAGAATATCAAGCCACGCTTAGATTGGGTATTGAAACAGAGACGCAAGATACTGAAGGTAAGATAACTGAATGCCAGCCTGTAGGTGTAATATCAAACCACGATGTAGAGCAGTGTCTACAGAAATTTCGTGGCAGACAAATGCAGGTTCCGCCGGCATATTCCGCTCTGAAGCACAATGGTAAGCCCCTCTATTACTATGCTCGCAAAGGAATATCTGTTGTCAAGGATGCACGGCAAATTGATATACTAACGCTAGAGCGTACAGATGGTTGCCAGCCGCTTTCCGGAGATGAGGTATATCTCAGCATCAGGGTTGTATGTAGTAAAGGGACATATATTCGGACTCTGGCTGCTGATATAGGAAGAAGTTTAGGCTGTGGAGCACATCTTGTCCAATTACGCAGGACAAGAAGCGGATTCTTCAATGTTGAAGATAGCTTGTCTTGGGATGATTTAAGCGACGACGAAGCGTTAAATCGTTGTATTAATAAAATGATAACAGTTGAGCATGTATGTAAACTATTGCAATAATCACTTGAGTTGGCTAGTGTGTGCAAAAATGTTCTTCTGTCGATTTATAGTTCTATTAAATGATTATAGTTGTTCAAAAGAAATTATTTTTTCAATAAAATACAAGAGCATATTTAGTTTTCCAAACTGGAAAACAAATGCATTGTTAAAAAAGTATCTAGCTGGTTTGCAGGGTTCGCCACCAAATTCGCAAACCTATTGTTGTTATAAGTAAAATAGTCTTGTTTTTGGACTATAGAGTATTGTGAAGCAATTAATTTTAACTATCAGATATTTTACTATACAGTTTCAGGAGGATTGTCGTGGCACAGTCAGCAGTTAATAAAAATGAAATAATCGAGAAATTCAAGATCCATCCAACAGACACCGGTTCGTCCGAGGTGCAGATTGCTCTTCTAACAGATCGGATTCAATACCTTACTGAGCATTTTAAAATACATAAAAAGGATCATCATTCAAGGCAGGGGTTGCTCAAGCTTGTTGGGCAGCGACGGAGTTTGCTTGATTATCTAAAAAAGAAAGACGTCGACAAATACAGAACGATGCTGCAGGAACTTGGTCTGCGGAAGTAGGTTTTTGTTGCCGACAGGTCCCTTGTTGACCTGGGCATAGTGCCATCTATACCTCAAACAGCGCCTTATTTCCGGAATTGTTTGAGGTATTGTTATTAAGAAGTCCGAGAAAATAGAGCATACGGGGCTGGTGGATAATCCAGTCGGAAAGTTGGCGCTGCGCCTTTCCCTGATGCTAAACATCTGGAGAAAACATGTTTAATAAAGTAGAAACTGAAATTGGTGGAAAAAATATTTCCATCGAAACTGGAAAAATTGCCAAACAGGCATCTGGGTCTGTTGTCATACGTTCAGGTGACACAATTGTACTCGTCACTGTAGTAGGCGCAGGAAAAAGTAAACCAGACGCTGATTTTTTACCCTTGACGATTGAATATCAGGAGAAACTTGCCTCAGTAGGCCGGATTCCAGGGAACTATTTTCGCCGTGAAATCGGGCGATCAAGTGACAATGAAATACTAACCTGTCGAATAATTGATCGTCCCCTTCGCCCGTTATTTCCTAAAGGATATTCTGCGGAAACCCAGGTTATTGCAACAGTTCTTTCGGCAGATCAAAATATCCAACCGGACGTTCTCGCCCTGACCGGGGCATCATGTGCCTTGACTATATCCAATGTACCTTTTGCCGGTCCTGTGGCTGGGGGGCGTGTTGGCTTTATCGATGGACAATATGTAATCAATCCTACAGCCGCAGAATTGACCAAATCTTCCATGGATATTGTCGTCGCTTGCACAAGAAAAGCTGTAGTCATGGTCGAAGGCAAGGTTGATGAGCTCAGTGAGGATGAAGTCCTTTCCGGTATTTTTTATGCATTTGAGCAACTGCAACCTCTTATCGACATGCAGGAAGAGTTACAAAAGTCTGCAGGAAAACCTAAAATAGCAGTTGAGGCACCCCAGATTGATGAATCGCTTCTTGCTAAAATCCGTGAAGTTGCTGCTGCAGGAATGGAGAAGGTTTTCAATACATCAGACAAATTGGAACGAGGCAGCGCCTACGATCTTCTAAAAGAGGAGGTACTAGCCACGCTTGATCCAGAAGGTGAAAGGCGCGAGGAAGTCAAAGACTTGCTATCCACCTATAAAAAATCTTTCATGCGCGATAAAACAGTCCAGGGTGAAATTAGGATTGGTGGACGAAAATTTGATGAAATCCGTGAGATTAATTGTGAAACCGAATATCTTCCACGGACACATGGCTCTGCCCTGTTTACTCGTGGAGAGACTCAAGCGTTGGTAACCACTACACTAGGAAGTGAACGTGATAAACAGCGTGTAGAAACCCTGGGCGGTGAACAACTGAATCGTTTCATGCTGCATTATAATTTTCCTCCATATTGTGTAGGTGAAGCACGTTTTCTGCGGGGTCCTTCACGTCGTGATATCGGTCATGGAACACTTGCGACACGAGGACTTGAAGCCGTCCTGCCTTCTGAAGCAGATTTCCCGTATTCGATCAGGGTTGTTTCTGAAGTTCTTGAATCTAATGGTTCTTCCTCAATGGCAACAGTCTGTGGTGGAAGCATGGCCATGATGGATGCTGGTGTGCCATTAAAAAGACCGGTATCAGGCATTGCTATGGGACTCATAAAAGAAGGCGACAAAGTTGTCATCCTCTCGGATATACTTGGCGATGAGGATCATCTCGGCGATATGGACTTCAAGGTGGTTGGTACTTGTGATGGTATTACTTCCTTGCAAATGGATATCAAAATAGACGGTGTCGATCGGGCAATAATGGGAAAAGCCCTTGAACAGGCAAAAGAGGGTCGTGTTCATATACTTGCAGAAATGGATAAAGGGATAACAAAAGCCCGGTCCCAAGTTGTAGATCATGCACCGAAATATATGGTCCATAAAATCAGTCCTGATAAAATTCGTGATATTATTGGACCTGGTGGAAAGATTATCAAGGAATTGTCAGCTGAATTCGATGCTAAAATTGAAGTGGATGATTCCGGACTTATCAAAATTTTTGCATTGAGTGGTGATCTTGCTGACGCTCTTCTGGAAAAAGTGAAAGCGATTACTGCCGAAGCTGAAGTTGGTGCTGTTTACAAAGGTACAGTAAAAACCATTAAAGATTTTGGAGCGTTCGTCGAAATTCTTCCGGGTACAGATGGATTAGTTCATATTTCTGAATTGGATATTAAACGGGTCGCTAAGGTAACAGATGTTGTTAAGGAAGGCGACATTATTGAAGTAAAAGTTCTTGATGTTGACAATCGAGGCAGAATCCGTTTAAGCCGCAAGGCCTTACTTGAAGAATAGTACTTCACCTGTGTAATTAAATAACTTTAAAGCCGACTTTCTAATTTGAGAAAGTCGGCTTTTTGTGTTTTCAACGAGATAATAACAACGGGTAGCCGGATGAACGAAATTAAAATAAAAATTTGCTGGCTTATTCCAGAAGACGAACGAGACTTGAATCTGCCCAACTACGAGACGACTGGCGCCGCTGGAATGGATGTGGAAGCGGGTATACACGCTGCTGTTACTTTACAGCCTGGAGAAAGAACCCTTATCCCAACGGGTTTTAGCGTGGCACTTCCTCAAGGATATGAATTACAGGTCCGTCCACGCAGCGGTCTGGCTATCAACTATGGTGTAACCATCATTAATAGCCCTGGAACAATAGATTCCGACTATCGTGGTGAGGTTAAAATCGCTTTGATAAATCTTGGCCATGATCCTTACACAATTCATAGAGGCGACCGTGTAGCTCAGCTTGTTCTGGCATCGGTACTGCAGACAACTTTTACTCAAGTATCCATTCTTGATAAAACTGAACGTGATTCAGGTGGTTTTGGCCACACAGGAGTTTGATATAAATGCGTTTCTCTGTATTGGGCAGCGGAAGTAAAGGTAACTCAGTTTATATAGAAAGCGGCCAAACCGGTATCTTGATTGATGCCGGGTTTTCCGGTAAAGAAATCGATATTCGCCTGAAGTCTCTTGACCGCGATGTGTCAGCTGTAAAAGCTCTATGTATTACCCATGAACATAATGACCATGTCCGGGGAATCGGCGTACTTTCACGAAGGTGCAAAATTCCAGCTTATAGTAATGAAGGGACATTTTTAGCAGGGGAAAAACAACTTGGTAAGCTTTTTGCTCGAAAGGAATTTGATACGGGTGATATTCTGCAGATAGGAGACTTACAAGTCCGATCTTTCCAGATTTCCCATGATACAGCAGATCCTGTGGGATATGTTGTTAGTGATGGAAAAGTGAGTGTTGGCTATTGTACAGATACAGGTAAGGTTTCTCATTTGATGTGTAGAAGACTTGCTAAATGCAATGGTTTGATTCTGGAATTCAACCATAATCTGCAGATGTTAAAAAACGGACCTTATCCTTTGCCTCTTCAGCAGAGGGTAAGATCCAGTCGAGGGCATTTATGCAATGAAGATGCAGCAGTATTTCTGGCAAGTCTCATCGGAGATCACCTTCGGACAGTCGTTCTGGCACATCTCAGTGAAACGAATAACACCCCCGAACTTGCTCAAGAATCAGTTATGCATACCATGCAGGAATGGGGCGATACTTCTCTTGTTATTGCGTGCCAAGAAAAAGCAACAGCGCTATTTCACTTATGAAATCCTCTGAGAGGAGGCAAAGAAAAAACTATTCTTCCCGGTATACAAGAAGAAGTTTGTGGAATAATCGATATGCTACAAGAATAATACCCAATATGGACAATATATTATTGGCCAAAGGCACTGTGGAAGTGTGTCCTTGTGACAGGACAGAGCGGCATTATGCTTTAGGTAAAATAATTCTCTTGTCCTTTGGTTTCTTGGGATTGGGCCTATAAAGAACAATTGTCTTACCTATTAATTGTACCAGCGCGCTTGCAGTCTGTTCTGCAATTGTTGTGGAAGTACTATGTTTTTCAAGACCACAATTATTGCCGATTTTCACCTTGATGAGTTCATGGTTGATAAGTTCAGTTTTAATGGTTTCAAGAACACCTGCGGATAGTTCTTCTTTGCCGATCTGAACGAGCGGATTTTGTGAATGAGCAAGACCCTTGAGAAACTGTTTTTGCCTGGCGGTTAATGTTGGTGCTGTTTGAATTTTCTTTTCGGACATTACACTAATCCTTCATTGTGAATTTAGATGATTTATTTAATATTAAGCTATCAGATTTTTAAAAATTTCATACCCGCCAATCCAGGTACCTACCGCAGAACCTAGACCAGTGAGGATAAAAACCAGGAAGACTCTCAACAGTCGATTTTTCCACCACCCGGTAAAAGAACCAATATCTTCCCCAGCTGTTTCAAATTCCTTGACAACTGGAGGGCAGGCTAGAACCTGAATAAAGGCAGTGACGTATCCAGCACCAATTACTGGAGTAAGGCTGGTAATCGGTGCTGAGGCAAAAGCGCTTAGGGTGGTCAATGGATGAGCTAGTGCCAACAGAGCGCCAATAGAAGCAGGAATTCCATTCGCTAAAATCCAAAATATAATATTATCTCCTGCTACTGAAGCTCCTTTTTGGACGCCAATAACTCCAAGAGAGCCTATTATCAGCAATGGGATAGCCCAACCGAAAATTTTATATCCTCTTGATACCGGTGGAATAATAGTCACCTCAGCAATTTTTTCCTTATTGTCCGTATCAAATTTTTTGAGCATACCAGCAACATGACCAGCACCAACCACAGCAACAATTTTTTTACCGGGAGAAGATTTTATCTTTTCGACAAGATAAAGATCTCGTTCATCAATCAACACCCGTTTTAAGTCGGGTAATGCTTCTCCCATTTCCTCCATCATCTCGGTAAGGACATCTTTTTGTTTGAGTTCCTTCAGTTTATCTTCTGATAACTCAGTCTTGTCAAAGAGACTCGCCAGCAACGAAGCGAGCAGGTACCCTTTCTTGAAAAAAGAAGTAGATTTCCAAGCTCTGCGAAGAGTAATACGTACATCACGATCACAAAGTGAGAGCGGTATCTGCAACTCTTTTGCAGTTTGAGCGGCCATGAGTAGCTCTGCCCCTGGAGTCACCCCAAGCTTACCGCCAAGTCGTTTCTGATATGAAGCCATGAGAAGACTTACCAGCAGGGTTGAGAGTTGTTTGTCTTTGATAATTGTTTTTAAATCAAGAGATTCCCACTGTTTTTTTTGTGTTAATGCCTGATAACGTTTGTCATCAAGTTCAAGGCAGACGCAATCCGGATGTTCCTGTTCGATGACTTTTTTGACTAATAGCACAGACTCCTGGGAAATGTGTGCAGTGCCCACAAGGAGAATTGTTTTGTCACCATGTCCGACAACGTGGACATCAGTACCGTAGTCGGAATGGGCTGGGAAAGGTACGTTGATATTTGGCATGATATATTTTCGATTATAATGAAGGCCGGCCAGGGGATAATTTAGAAATTTGATAAAAACATTGCTGTGTTGTACCACGATTAGTTATGGAAGCAAGCAAACTAGGCATTATTAAAGCTTTTGTCACTCAAATTCGGAAAGGAGAAGTGTAAAATATAACGGTTTCTCGTTCAGTATTAGTAATCGTTCTCCGGTACACAGACTGCATAACCCGGATCTGTAAGCGTTCATCCGGTGCTCCGGATTCGTTTAAGCAGGCGCCAAACTATAGTTGACTATGTGAAGTGGCCTGATCGGACGAAAATAGGGTGCTGGTGAACGGTTACAAGAATTAAACTTTTTTGAGTTTCAACTGAGAACCAGGATGAATAAGGTTAGATTTTAGATTATTTAATTTTTTAATATCGGCTGTTGATGTGCTGAATTTTTTTGATATTGTCCAGAGAGTATCACCGTTTTGAACGTTGTACCATTGATATGCGGCTTCGGATATCGATATCTTTGATTTCTTTTTGTCTGCTGTCACGGATGCGACTTCTGCAATAATGCCTTTCGCCTTTCTTGCACTGCCATAATCTATATACAGAGCCAGTTGCTGGCCTGCCCGTATAGAGTGAACATTTTTTAACCCATTCCAGCCAACAATCATTTCCGGAGGTACGTTGTATTGCTTGGATATTTTTGATATAGAATCGCCAGGTTTTATCTTGTGAAGAATTAGGTTGTCCTTGTAAGCGGCAACTGCTTGCGATCCTTCGGGTAGAAGCTGATAAGCTATCGTATTATATGGGATTTTCAAGATCCTGCCATGAGCGAGTTTGCTGTTATGCAAAGCATTTACCTTGAGTAATGTCGTCTTATTAATATTATATTTTTTGCTGATACTCGACAGAGTATCCCCTTTTTTAACTTTATGATTTTTGTAACCAGTACTGACGATACTATGTAAGCGAGAGAGGTTTTTCATCGCAATTTCTGCAGTTGCCTGGGGGATTTTCACCTCATATTGTTCTCTATTGAGCGGTGTTTTCCCTAACTTCAGCTCCTGGTTGAGTTTTTTTATCTCCTTAGAGGTACTGTCACTGATAAGGGCAATAGCTTCAAGGCTCATGCCGGGTCCAACAGTGAGAGTGTCATAGCGAAGAGGCTTGTAATAAGAAATATCTGTAAATCCATATTTCTCAGGTTCTTTAGCTATGAGAAGTGCGGCAATAAGTTTTGGAACGTAACGCTTTGTTTCCAGGTGCAAATAGTCTTTTCCTGCCAGATCCCAGAAGTTGTCAACCTTATGTTTTCTCAGTCCTCCGCGGATAGTTCCCGGGCCACCATTGTAGGCTGCCACAGCGAGATACCAGTCCCCGAATTCTCTGTATAAATCAGAAAGATAGGATGCGGCTGCCATAGTGGATTTGAGAGGATCATGACGTTCATCAACATATTTGTCGATGTGCAAATTGTATTGCTTGCCGGTGGGCTTCATAAATTGCCAGAGGCCGATAGCTTTTGCGCTGGAGCAGGCCAATTCATTGTACCCGCTTTCAATCATTGCCAAATAGACGAGATCTTTAGGTAAACCTGCTTTCTCAAGTTCCTTTTCCATCATTGGTCGATACATTGCAGATCGTGCGAGCCAGCGGCTAAATTGTGCTCTTTGCTTGTTTTGAAAAAGATCCAAGTACATATCGACTTTATTGTTCAGTACAACTGGAAAATCAAAAATTACATCTTCGGATAAAGGAACGTTATCCGATAAAGAGTTTTCGTCCCAGGTTCCAGTTTTACTCAGGGCAGCAAGTTCTTCGTTGAGACATACACCAGACTCTCTAATTTCAATTTCTCCTTCATTTTCTGCCGGTTCAGAATTTTCCATTGATCCTCTGAAGGAATAATCGGTCATCTTACTGAATTTATTGTCACTTGCGCAGCTGGAGAGAAGCATTGCAAAAAAAGACAGAATAATACCTTTGGCAAGCGTTTTTGATAGAGAGGTCATTTGCTGTAGTGTCGGTGGTTGTAAAAAAGAGGATAAAAAAGACAAGTATTTTCAAAATTAGCCTGTTGAGATATGTTGGCTAACCATGTACATTCTTACCTGTCGGTTTGTTTGATACAATTAACTTACTAATTAAAAACGAAATGCTAAGTAATTGCAAGGCTTATACCCAATACATTGTTAGTGTCGCTCTAGGTGCCGTTTTTGGTGTCTTTTGCCCATATATTTTCAGGAATCATGCTTAAAAAAATAATTCTTTTTGTAACGATAATGAGTTTCATTTTTATTGCTTCTGTGACCGGATACCTCTATTGGTTTGTTGTGGTAGAGCCAGGTGATGAGATTAAAAGAGAAAATATCCATAAGATTCTGAGCAAAGAGAGCCATGTATTTTATAGTGATGGAAAAACGAAACTCGGTGTTTTTTTTGACACAGCGCATCGTCAATATGTCTCGTACGCCGACATTCCTCAGGCATTCGTCAATGCTATGGTTGCTTCTGAAGATAACAAGTTTTTTGATCATTATGGTTTTGATATTGCAGGAATCGGTCGAGCTATGCTTAAAAATATCCAAGCAGGCAGAGTAGTGCAGGGCGGCAGTACATTGACCCAACAGACAGCCAAAAATCTCTTCAAGAGAACAGATAGATCTATCGAAGCAAAACTCAAAGAACTTCTTTTTGCTCTGAGACTTGAATATTATTATTCAAAAGAAAAAATATTTGAGTTCTATTCCAACCAATTCTATGTGAGTGGAAACGGGCATGGGCTGGGAATTGCAGCCAGGTACTACTTTGATAAAATACCAAGCGAATTGTCGCTGGTCGAATGTGCTTTTATCGCAGGAAGTGTAAAAAGGCCAAATTTCTATAACCCCTTTATCAAGAAAACGGAAGAGGCTTCGGAGCTGGCCCGGTCACGTGCGAAAACACGATTAAATTATGTCATTAATAATATGTATGACTTGGGAATGATAGACACTTCTATTTATAACGAATCTCTTAACGCAGAAATTGGGTTTAAAAAGGGAAAGGTTGGCTATGACCTCGACTATGCTATGGAATTAGTCAGGGAGGCAGTTTCATCGACAGAAGTTCTTGAGGCTCTTGAAGCCCATGAGATTACTAATATTGCTACATCCGGAGTACGGGTGATCACCACTATCGACAAAGAGCTTCAGGAGAATACGTTATCAATTTTGCGCGGAGAACTCTCAAGACTGGATGTGCGAATGAGGGGCTATGAACGTAAAGAAGTGCTGAATGAACTGGCTGAGCTCGATTATACCGGTGATTCAGCATTAAAAAAGGGAGCTTTTCTCTTTGGTACTATTGAGAATATTGAAGGGAGCGATAAAGATATTCGCATTCTAGTTACCCTGGATAAACAATTAGGGCAGGGTGTCATTGATTCAGAAGGACTTTCCGGGTTGGTTACGGCAAGATTGAAATGGCAGAAAAATCGATGGAGTGAAACTAAAAAGGGAGACCAGGCTAATCTTGTAAAGCAATTGCTGCCTGGAGATAAAGTCTGGGTTAGTGTTCGAGAAATACCGGTAAATGAAATCGTGACACTCGATTTACAAAAATACCCGGAGGTACAGGGAGCAGCCCTGATTCTTAAAGATGGCGCTATTAAAGGTATGGTAGGTGGGACAGAGAACAGGTTCTTTAATAGAGCTGTTCAGGCGCGAAGGCAAATGGGATCAGCGTTCAAACCCCTGGTTTATGCAGCAGCACTTCAATTGGGTTGGAATAGTGCCGATAACCTGAATAATCGTCGAAATGTTTTTGTCTATCAACGCAGACCTTATTTCCCTAGACCTGACCATACGAGTCCATATGACTGGGTTTCCATGAACTGGGCTGGAGTTCATTCAGAAAATGTTGCTTCCGTGTGGTTGTTATCGCATCTTTGTGATCAGCTTTCTCTCCAGCAATTGATGGATGTCGCTGATAAAGTAGGGCTGGGTCCGCATACTATCGATGGGGAAATAGAACCCTACAGGAGTTATCGAACCAGAATTCGTGATCGATACGGCATTCATGTTGACCGTGAAGTTCTTATGTCTACAGCGTATCGTTTGGCTATCGATAATCTGGAAACGGATTTTATTTTTGATGGGATGATGCAAGAATACGAATTGTTGAAAGAACTCCCTTATGGCCTTGGTTTTGCTGACTTCAGCCGCGAAATTGATAGAGAAATTGCACAGCAAAGATCCACACTTTCGGGATCGGAAATGACCGAACTCAAACTCAGAAAGTCCTTGCTTTCTAGTTATTATCTCCAGCTCGAACAGCTTCGCGAGGAATTGACTATGTTCAGGTCTATAGCCGAACCGGTTGAGGGATTTTCTCTGTCCGGAGTCATTGATTCTTCTACCGGTGCAGCATCACTCTATGTTGACCGGCAGACCAATCAGTTTTATTTTATGCGACCTCAGGATATAGCGGGTAGTCTGGTACATATGGATCAAGCTGAACTCTATAATCATCTAGCCTGGATGGATGATGGCGAAAAAATGAGATTTTGGGAAAATATCAAGTTGGATGCTACATTGACTGTGGCTGCCTTCGACATGGTTGCTGAACAGGTTGAGTATGAATACAAAAAACTGAGTGATGAGCTTCCTTATAGTATTGAGGTCCTTTCACAAGTAGAAGATTTCCGAATTACTGTGGGGCTTTATTATCTTATTCAGTTGGCTGAAAACCTCGGAATAAAGAGCGATTTGGATCCCGTGCTTTCATTTCCACTTGGTTCAAATGTTGTAACTTTACTTGAAGGAACGAGAATGTACGAAGGGTTGGTATCTGGAAACGTAACAATTTTTGGAGACAGTGAAAGAGAGGAAAGTAATGATTCAATGTCCATTCTTGATCGTATTGAATCAGCCGACGGGGAAATCCTTTTTCAGCCTAAGCCGTACAAACGACAGGTAGTTGACGCAAAGGTCAGCATGGCGATTGGTAATATTCTCGAAAATGTAGTAAAATTCGGTACTGGCCGAGCGGCAAATAAAGAGGTCAGGTTTCAAGACAATGACGAGAAAACCGAGGCCGGGATAGCCGATCTAAATCTATCTGTTCCCTTGCTCGGCAAAACCGGTACATCAAATAATTATTCAAATGCGTCGTTTTTCGGATATCTGCCGGGAGTTGCTGAGAATGGTGCCGGAATGACCATTGGCAATGGTTATGCTGTGGGCGTGTATGTCGGATTTGATAATAACAACCCGATGCGACGTAATTCAAGTCGTATCAGTGGATCTGCTGGAGCTTTACCGTCATGGAATCAGATTGCAAATACCTTGTTGCATGAGCAGGATTACGCTGAGCGGCTAGACCCTGTCGACCTTTCGTTTTATGGTCTCGCAATCAGGAGAGAGGATCTCGGACAAATGAATGTTGGGGTCGATCCGGAACAAGGCGGTAAAGTAATTGATCCAGTAATTCTGGTAAGTGACATGGAAAGAAATCAACCTTCTATCGTCACTTTTGGCAGAACAACAGAAACAGGAAGATTCACGCTGGAGAGATACTTTGTGCCTTTCTGGCAAACTGCAACAGATGCCAAGCAGTGATTTTTTATTATGCTTAGCCCGCATTTCTCATCAGTTCAGGCGGCGTCAGCTTCAAAGTTTTTGGTAGTGAACTATAGTAGGCTATGTTCACTGGCAAAATACTGACGAAGATGGCGCCGCGTGGACAGACCTTTGGTGAAGAGAAAAATTGAAACAATGGCTAAACTCTTGAAAAACGAATATAATCTAAAAATCA
>JBARUR010000396.1:0-17137 GCA_049645845.1 Desulforhopalus sp.
AGCTTCAACGTGAACCGGGCAATAGGATTTTTGTTGTTTCGGGCGCGATAACTGAGAATCAGTTACTGTCAACTACGTTGCCTGACACTCGCCCTGAAACGATCTGCAGAAATAATCTGGAAGCATCTTTACTCGCATGACGCTCCATTTTCAGTAGATATTTTAACAACACTCGTTAATGTTTCTAACTGAAAGAATGCTCCATTTCTAGCATGTATTTGGGCTGTGATCAAATCGAAACTGAGCAGAAAAAAGGTAATGGAGACTAGGTTTGAGGACACCTTACCTTCTCCTGGATTATCTTAAACCTCAGATTTCGGATTATTTGTTAGGATTTTGGGAGAGCAATATCTCGTATACAGTGGTAATCTCAAATGGACCGGATGCTGATGTTTATCTGACATTGCGACTGGCAAGGTCAATGGTAAGATTTTGGCACAATTATGTACAGCTTCTCCCTCCAAGTACCTGAACGGTGAAGGTCTCCATTAACTAATTGCCTGCCGCGCTAATCTTCACCTCAACCCAGTGTTCTTCATGGTCGTCTACCAGTGGAATAGCTGTATCATTCAACTCCTTGCCGTCCATCGTGATCAGCTTCTCGCTACTTTCGGAAACCACTTTTAAGACGGAGATGTGATAGACCGTCTCTCGATAGCGATAGTGCATGGTAAACCCAGGCCAATCGGCGGGGAGGCAGGGAGTAAAATGCAGCTTATCGACTTCAAGCCGCAATCCCAGCAGTGATTCGACGATCAGCCTATACATCCAGGCTGCCGAACCGGTGTACCAGGTCCAGCCGCCGCGGCCTGTGTGCGGCGGTACTGCATAGACATCGGCCGCAACAACGTAAGGTTCGACTTTATAAATGGCTATCTCGGCTGGCGTTCGACCGTGGTTCACCGGGTTGATCATAGAGAAAAGCTCCCAGGCCCGCCGATTGTCGCCCCTGCGAGCAAAGGCCATGGCCGTCCAGATCGCCGCGTGGGTGTATTGCCCGCCGTTTTCCCGCACGCCGGGAACGTAACCTTTGATATAGCCGGGGTTCAGCTCCGACTTGTCAAATGGTGGGTCAAGAAGCTGGATCAGGCCGTGGGCCCGGCGAACAAGATGTTTGTCTACCGCTTCCATGGCTAAACGCGAACGTTCAGGGTCTCCTGCCCCGGACAGCACCGACCAGCTCTGGGCAATCGAATCGATCCGGCATTCGGAGTTCTGAAAGGAGCCGAGCGGCGTACCGTCATCGAAATACGCCCGGCGATACCATTCGCCATCCCAACCATGCTCCTCGATATTGCGACGCAATATATCCGCCTCGCTCGTGCAGCGTTCGACAAAGGTGATGTCACCTCGCAATTTTGCTACTTCGGCAAAGCGCATAAGTACTTCATATAGAAAAAATCCCAGCCACACACTTTCGCCCTTGCCGTGTTCGCCGACCAGATTCATTCCGTCATTCCAGTCGCAGGAACCGATCAGCGGCAAGCCATGGGAGCCGAATTGGAGGCTGTTCAGAATGGCTTGGACACAATGGTCATAAAGGCTTGTCTCTTCTTCGGAGCGGACGGGCAGATCGTAATACGAGTCTTCATCGGCCCTTACCTGGCGTCCCTGAAGGTAGTGGATCTGCTCATCCAGCACCCCGCTGTCGCCGGTGGTGAGGGTATAACGGCAGGTGGCCAGCGGCAGCCAGAGATAATCATCGGAACAGTGGGTCCGCACTCCTCTTCCTGTCGGCGGATGCCACCAGTGCTGCACATCTCCTTCCTCGAACTGGCGGGATGCCGCAAGCAGCAGGTGTTCGCGTACCAAATGCGGCCTGGCGTAGAGGAGGGCCATCACATCCTGCAGCTGATCGCGGAAACCGAAGGCACCGCCCGATTGGTAGGTTGCACAGCGCGCCCAAAGTCGGCAGGCCAGGGTCTGGTAGAGAAGCCAACCGTTGGCAAGGACATTAAGAGCTTGATCGGGTGTTTCGACATGGACCGCACCGAGAGTGTGGGTCCAGTGTTGCCAGACCTTATCGAGGGCGGCGCTAGCCGCTTGAGAGCCACGAAAACGATTTACGAGTCCTTCAGCCTCGCCCTTGTCCCTTCCCACCCCAAGCCTGAAAATAACCTCACGTTCCTGTCCGGAAGCCAGATCGAAACTCACCTGAATAGCAGCGCACGGATCAAAAGCCGCCCCCATCCTGCCGGACAGTCGGGTTCGGCTCAGCGCCGCAGGAGCAGCCAGGTTCCCGTTGCGGCCCAAGAATTCCGTCCGATCCCCGGTTACGCTACGAATTTGTTCATCCACATCGAAGAATGCAGTCCGGTCAGGGAATTCGGCATTGTAGGAGTTACTCGCCAGCAGAGCGCCGCTTTTTTGATCAATAGCGGTAACAACATGCATAACAGTTTTCGGTCGCAAGTCGCCCAGCACCCATTCCACATAGCCGGTGGCCGAGAGTTTCCTGGCGCGGCCCGAGTCGTTACGCACTTTCAGTACCGCAAATTTTATCGCCGCATCAAGCGCCACGTACAGCCACAGTTCGGAGTGAATGCCGCGCTCAGAGCATTCGAACACGGTATAGCCGAAGCCATGGCGGATGACGTAGGGAGAATTCCCGCGACAGGGTGAAGGCGTTGGGGACCAGAAGTGACCACGTTCTTCATCGCGGAGGTAGAAGGCCTCACCGCTCGTATCACTGACCGGATCGTTTGGCCAGGGCGTGAGTCGGAACTCATGGGCGTTTTCGCTCCAGGTGCAGACCGGACCGCTCTCGGAGACAACAGTGCCAAACAACGGATTGGCCAGTATATTTACCCAGGGTGCCGGAGTCTGCAGTCCTTCGGCAGAGGTAATGACATATTCACGGCCATCGGGGGTAAAACCGCCAAGGCCATTGAAGAACAGAAGATCCTCGCGCGGCAGAGGTGCCACAACCAGCGGTTCGGGGCGAAGGGTTCGGCTGGGAACGAGAGGGGGCACAATAATCCCCACTTGACTTCGACCATCGATCTGTTCGGCGAGCGTTCCCCGGCTGTCGGTGAGGATGGCCCGGGCAACAGCCTGGAACAGGATCCGGTCTCCTTCGGATATCTGATCCCCCGAGCGAACGAAAATGCCGCCTGGGCGTTCGGAGACATTGGCATCAATGCCTGCGATAAGACTGAAGATCTGGTCGTGGAGAAGTTGCCGGTAACCGGCATGATCCTCATTCCAGATCACCAGATCCACAGCCAGTCCTTTCAACCGCCAATAGGCGTGGGCCTGCACCAGTTGCCTCACCAGATCGATATTGGCGGCATCTTCAATCTGCAGCAATACTATGGGGAGATCCCCGGAAATGGCATAGCCCCACATACCGGATTGGCCGCGTTTGTTCTTTTTGAGGATGTTCGGATCGGCTCGCAGCGAACCGTTGGGATAAAGTACTGCTCCGGCCAGACGACCATAGAGATGGACATCGGCCTCAATGGCGTTAATCTGTCGCAATAGAACCTGGCCGTGGGTCCAGGCCAGATCGAAAGCGCGACCAGCGAGATATCTGTCCTGATATTTTTCCACCAGGCTCATTGCCTCATCACGGCTGGCCCCGATACCGGTAACCATCTTAATCGTCACCGATTCGCCTGGCGCAAGAAGTATCCGGGAGCGGATGGCGACAATCGGATCGAGCACCGAACCCTGGCTGCCGGAAAGGGCGCAGCTGCTTCCTGCGGGACTGCCAATGGCCTGTGGGTTGGCTACACTGTTGCCGCGGCCAATGAATTGCAGGCGGTCGGTTTCGTACGAGACTTCCTCGACGTCGGCATCATGGATTGCCATTAAATGAAACATCCAGGGTGGTTGTTCATCCTGGGAGCGTGGCCGACGAGTGCAGAGGATAGCTCGCTGCTCCGGGACGATCTCCGTCTGGACGAAGAGATTGCTGAAGGCCGGGTGCAGGGCATCGGCGATGGGCGTTGCCAGAACTACCTCGGAATAACTGGTCACATCGATCTCTCTTGGCAATCGGCTGCGATTGCTAAGGGTTATTCGCCGCAGTTCGACATCATCCTCTGACGATACGACAATCTCGGTATAGGCGTCAAAATCGTTGTGTCGACAGCGGAACTCGGCCCGGCCCTCGGAGAAAATCGCTTCAAAATTTTTAACCTGCTTCAGGGTGGGCTGATGCGTCGTCGACCAAAACTTGCCGCTGGCGACATCGCGGATATAACAGAAGGTGCCCCAGTTGTCGCAGGTGCTGTCTTCGCGCCAGCGGGTGATGGCGAGATCCTGCCAGCGGCTGTAACCGCCACCGGCAGCGGTGATCATCACGTGATATCTGCCGTTTGAGAGGAGATGCACTTCCGGATGTGCAGTATTGGGGCTGGTGAAAATCCGCATCGGCGTCTGCTGCGTACCTGCAGCCATCTGTTTATCGGCAAGTTCAGTAGTGTGGGCAAAGAAAGTCGTTGCCTTGGGTATTCTTTCCTGGAGCAACAGCATAGTTGCCTGGAACAGCGGCTCCGTTTCGAATCGTTGCTGCATCGGACGGTCGAGTAGCAGATAGGCCAAAGAGAGAAAGCTCATGCCTTGATGGTGGGCCATGAAAGAGCGTACCACAACCTTTGTCTGTCCGGGCGGCAGGCGTGAGGGAGTGTAGTCGATCGCTTCATAAAACCCGTACCTTCCGGCAAAGCCTTCCTCCGTCAAGCGCTCAAGGTTCAGACAAGCCTTCTCGGGCGCAACCATCAGGGCCATCACCGTGGCATAGGGTGCGATCACCAGATCTTCGGCGAGCCCTCGTTTCAGTCCCAGCCCGGGAACGCCAAAGGCGCGGTATTGATAATTGTGTTGCACATCGATGGCGTTGTAGCCGCATTCCGATACACCCCACGGAACACCGCGTTTTTTGCCGTATTCGATCTGGCTGGCCACCGCCGCCCTGCAAGTCTGGTCAAGGAGGGTGTTTTCGTAGGTGGGCATGACGAGCAGCGGCATTAAATATTCGAACATCGAGCCGCTCCACGACAAAAGAATCGGCTCTCCGCCGGTTGTGGTGAGCAGACGTCCGAGGGCAAACCAGCTTTCCTGCGGCAATTGCCCCTGGGCTATGGCTACAAAACCGGCAAAACGTGCCTCCGAAGCCAGGAGATCATAGCAGCTGGTGTCGCGTCGATGCTCGCCGACATTGTACCCGATGGTCAACAGGCGTTGAGAAGTGTCGAAAAGAAAATCGTATTCCATTTGGGCGAGCCGATTTGCCAGGCGGGCAAGATCCTCGATGTTCGCAAGGCGGATCAGAGCATGCGAGGCTGCGATCGAGACAGAACTGTGCAGCTCAGTTTTCATTTCCGCCACCTGGCGGAGAGTTGGGATCGTATCGAGATGCGGAAAGTCGCCAAGGGTGTCGGGTAATAAAGCCTCTGTCCACGGCGCGAGAAGGTTCAGTTCATCCAGGGCGTCCCGGCACTGTTCGGCAAAGACCTTGGTCCACCAACGCAACTGATCAGCGGAGTCGGTTTCAATTGGACCCGCTTCGGTAATCATTATGGCGGCAGACTTGGACAGTTGCAGTAAACATATACGCACTGTGGTGAGGGTCGGCCGTGGGACGGCTATCGCCTGATCCAAATCCTTCTGCAGTTCGGTCCGGCGGTCGGACAGGCTGTTTCCGGCTATATCGCCTAAGACGCCTAAGGTGTCGCTCAGTCCGTGAAACAAACGGTTGCCGACAATCGGCAGATCGGCAAGTCCCAGTAGGCCGGGCCCTAAAGTCAGGAGATGGCCACCCAGATTGCCGCTGTCTACCGACGAAATATAGAGTGGAAACAATGGCGTGAGGGTTTGGGTGTCGTACCAGTTGTAAAAATGGCCGCGATGCCGTTCCATGGTGTCCATGGTGTGCAGGGTGCCGGCTGTACGCTCGATGAGTCTACCGGCGGAAATGTAGCCGAAATCATAGGCCGACAGGTTGGTCAGCAGAGCGAGTCCAATGTTGGTGGGCGAAGTTCGGTGGGCGATCACGCCGACCGGATGTTCCTGATAATTGTCGGGCGGCAGCCAATGATCCTGTGGACCCACGAAGGTCTCGAAGAAGGCCCAGGTTTTGCGGGACAGGCGGTGAAGAAAGATATTTTGCTCGGTAGTCAGCTTTTCGGCACGACGGGCGAGCGGCCTGCTGATCCACCAGGTGATGAGCGGTGAGAAAAACCACAAAATCAGAATCGGCACGGCAACTATAAGGGCGACGGGTTGCAGCAGGGCAATCGCTATGGCAGTAATGACCGCAATAGCCGGAGCGCTCCACATCGACAGGAAGGAGCCGGACAGGTCATTACGATTGCCGCCAACCTCGTCACCTGACGGGTTCCATTCAAGCAGTCGTCGGCGCGAGACATGCGTCCGCCAGACCGTGCGCAGCAGCGCGTCCAAGCTATAGAAGGTTTCATATGGCAAACACACCAGGGTAAATACCGCCATCAGACAGTTGCGGCCGGTCGCCTGCATGGTGGTTGCCAGGTGGCGGCGAAACGTCACCTCGACAGGCTTGTGCAAGACATTCAGGGTCGAGGCCAGCAAAGACGGGACCACGATCATGCCGATCACCGCCAATGTCCAGAACCAGGGTGAAGCAAGTACAGTCCAGCCGAGCAGCAGCAGGAGCAATAAAGCCGCCGCCATCAGACTACGCCGCAGGTTGTCAATGATCTTCCAGCGCGACAGCATAGACAGAGGATTTTTCCGCAAGTTATCTCCCGGGCCCGGCACCCACGGCAACAGCCAGCGGGCAATTTGCCAGTCGCCACGAATCCAGCGATACCTGCGGTTCACATCGATGCTGTAGCGGGACGGATATTCCTCGTACAGCTGCACATCGCTCAGCAGTCCGGCCCTGGCATAACAGCCTTCCAGCAGATCGTGGCTTAGAATGAGATTGTCGGGGAAGCGACCGGCCAATGCCTGTTGGAATGCATCGACTTCATATATCCCCTTGCCGATGAAAGACCCTTCGCCGAAGAGATCCTGGTATACATCGGACACTGCTCGGGTATACGGATCGATTCCGGGGTCACTGCCGCACAGGCGGGCATAAGGCGACCGTGTGGTGCCGGACAGGCTAATCCCCACTCGGGGTTGAAGGATACCGTACCCGGCGACAACTCGTTGCCGATCTTTATCGTAGACGGGCTGATTAAGAGGATGGGCCATTGCACCGATAAACTGCCAGGCCGAATCACGGGCCAGCTGGGTGTCGGTATCGAGTGTGATGACATACTTTACCGCCGCGAGGATTGTCGTGTCACCGACCACTAGGGCGAAAGCCTGATTGCCGCTGCCGCGCAGCAGGCCATTCAAGTCGGCGAGCTTGCCGCGCTTGCGCTCATAACCCATCCACACTTTGTCCCGTGGATTCCAGAGACGCGGGCGATGGAACAGGTAAAATATGTCGCCATCCGCAGTCTTGTACTTTTCGTTTAATTCTTCTATTTTCCGACGGGCCAATTCGAGAAGTGGTTCGTCCTCAGCCAGACTTTCTTCGTTTGCATCACGATAGTCGGTGAGTAAACCAAAATGGAGATATTTATCTCGATTTGCCAGAAAACGCACTTCCAAAGCCTCTATCAGTTTCTCTAGAGTATCGATACCGGTCAGCATTGTCGGAACTATGACCAGCGTTCGCATTTCCGGCGGGATCCCTTTAGAGAAATCCATGCGCGGCAAGGGTTGCGGAGTCGCCAGCAGAGTAGCCAGCCAGTTCACCAGGGCTACCGACGGTTGACTCGCACAGAGCAGGGCAAGCAGTCCTAACAGCCCGAGGGACCAGGAAGAAAGGCCGTCGGCAAATGCCCTGTAGGTCAGACATCCAGTCAGAAATGCGGCCAGCAGCAGGATCGTCCCGCCATAGACCGACAAGGGGAAGCGGCTGCAGTTTTTTTTAAGTATTTCCGTGAGACCTAACCGTACTTCAGTCCTTCGTTCAAGTTGAGGAAGTCCCGCATCGATGAGGTAGAAACCGACATGAGCCGCACGGTCATCGCAGTTTTTGTCAGCCGCAGCCTCCTGTGCCAGGTCGATCGCCTGACGCGCCACTTGGCTCTCGGAGCTGGGACTGTGCGCCGCAAGCCTTTCAACGACATGGCGATAGTGATCGCGGGTGGTAAAATCCATCCGACCATAGACATCGGCAGGATCTTCCCGCAAGACCTGTTCGACCATGCTCATTGTTTCAACGAATTCTCGCCAGTCCATGGCGCTGAGATGACGAAGACTGCCGATACTATTGCTCACCGAAACCTGGTCGACCGCTTGCTGCTGGTTTTCCGACTGCACCATCTGTTCAATGGTCAGGCCGGATTCGGATAATCGATGTTCCATCCAAGTGAGTGTCAAGGCCAGACTCGGACCTTTGCCCTGGAGGCGGTTAGTCAGCTCGGCAACAAACGAGCTGACCAACGGTGGAGCTGACCTGGCCATATCGGCGATCACCAGAATCAGATTATTCGGCTCTTCATTGGCTGTTTTGGTCAACAGGTCGGCCCAGTGCAAGGCAAGATTCCGGTTGATTCTGTCGGTGGCGATACGCGAGGTGATACGCCGAAGATTCTCGATGAGGGCCAGGCGCAGCATGATCGGGATGGCCCAAAGCTCACCCAATTTCAAGACGGTGACGTTCTGATACGCGGCGACGAAACCGCTGAGACTTTCCGTATCCAAACGTCCATCGCCATGTGAGATCGTCTCAAGAGCGATGTCGTATACTCGGGGCAAACCGGTAGACGGCCCGTTAATTAATTGAGGCAGCTCACGACTATATCCTTTTGGCAAATGGCGTTTAGCTGTACGGATCTGTTCTTCGATCAAATAAAAATTATCGAGCAGCCATTCCCCGGCTGGGGCAATCGATCGGTTTTCGGAGATTGCCTCAGTCAACAGTCGACAAACATCTATCAGCACAGTCTCATTTTCAGCAAGCCTTGACAGCAGCCGGTCCGGGAGATGATCGGGACGCAACGCATGTCCGCTTGCCAAAATCCGGCCATGCAGATTCATCTGATCGCTGCCGAAAAGCTCCGAGCGTAGTGGCGCTTCTTCCGCGACACTACGCTCCGGTGAGCCTTTCTTGTTGAAGAATTCTGAAAAATGAAAAAGCTTTTGGATAGATATTATGGGGCTGAACTTCATTGTCGATGTTTCCTTCCGGTGTCTTGCTGTTAAAATCTACTTTCCGGCAACTTTCTTGATCTCGCCGAGTTTTTCCTGAGCCTTCCCGCCGACATTTTCGACGATTCCTTCGGCTTCCAAATCACGATCATTGACTACTCTTCCGACAGTCTCTTTGATTTTGCCTTTTACCTGGTGTATCTTACCTTTCACGTTGTCTCTTGTGCTTGATTTCATGGTGCTTTCTCCTGTTTGCCCCGGTTTGTGTTCAATCTACCAGGATGTGTTTACGACCCATTTCCTGGGTCTCTGTATAGCCGGCTGCCAAGCGGGCATTTTGAATTGGTCAGGAACACGATTCTTCTTTTACCCGCTACTACAGCTGATACAGCGGTTGCTGTTTCTCGGCATGCGGTCGATAATAATTCACAAAAGTATCATCGCTTTCTACGGTAATGTCCCGGTTTCCGACTACCTTTCTTCTTTAGGGAAAACTTCACTCCCACAGACCGGCAAAAAGATGCTGAAAAGACTGCCCCTGTCTACTTTACTGCTCACCATCAGGAACCCGCTGTGTGCTCTGACAATTCCCATAACTATAGGAAGGCTTAAGCCCCGTCCGAAAAATTTGCCGGTATGAAAGGGATCGAAGAGATTCTCGATCTCCGGCTCGGCTATACCGCACCCGGCATCCTGTACTGTAAGACAGATATAAAATCGGTGCCCAAATTGATAATTCTTGGAAAAACGGCGTGTTGCCGGGATATTCTCAGGCTTGAAGTTTTTCATGCTCAGGTCGATGGTACTCCTGGGCCGATTTTGACTTTCCCAAGCGGTAGTCATCAATTTTTTCAGCACCTGAGGAACCTGATAAACATTGGTATCGACACTCGGCCCGTCGGTGGGAAAATCTATTGCTAAATCCATTTCTTTCGGCATAACTATATGTCGTCCGGCAAGACAGGTGCGGAAAGTTGCCGCAAAATTCAGATGTTCTCGTTGCACAAAGGATTGATCGAGATAGGTAAGCACCGAACTGCTTATTTCAGCAGCCCGTTGTGCCGCGTGCATGGCCGAAGAGATGTTTATTCTAGATTCCGGTTCTTTAACTGTACCGTACTGAGCTGGTTCCAGATTGCCTATCACTGCACCCAACAGGTTATTGAAATGGTGGGCAATGGCCCCGGTCATCCGGCCGAGGCTTTCAGCATTATCGAGGTCCCGGCATTTGGCTTTCAGTTTTTTTTTCTCTTCAGCCAGTCGCATGCCGTCATTTATGCCACTGATTTTACTATTTCCCGCCGGAGGGAAGTTGCAGGAGGCTTTTAAGCGCGTTTTTAGAGCATCCTGTTCTTGCTGGAGGCTTCGCAGCTCCTTGTTTTGTATATCGACCTCAATCTGATGCACCCGGAGGTCATAGACAACTCGAAGAACTGTCGGTTCAGCCAAGTCCGATTGCGGTTCCTCCATTATCCGGATTGCCTTTTCGGCTTGCCGGCTCTGGCTCGAATCAAGTCGTGCAGTCGGGCTATTATTCGGGTTATGGTTGTAATCGGCGGTTTTCATTTTTAATAACCTTGGTAATGGAAGCATCATCAAGGAATGACAAGGTTTTTCGACTCTATCTTTTATCGCATCACTGGTTTTTTCGATTTTTTTGCCCACTTCAGAAGAGTATTATCAACGTTTTTCCCTGATTTTTCTGCAGGGTCATCCTGTTGACTGGTGAGCAATAAAACGGGATTGTACATATCTGCGGTAATTAAAAGGCAGGCTCTTTTATTCATTGTTCGACTCCTTGGAAGTTAAATTTTTCCTAGCAATATGTTCTCACCTTATGTCAGCGGAAAGACAAGAGGATGGCCAACAAGCTTCTTAACTTGCCGTCATCAAGCAGAAAGACGTGCCATGGGCACCCCTTTCTGCCGGCAGTAATGAATGTCTTCGTCAACGTCACTGATGCAGCGCCGTAGACTGCCGAGAAAGAAAGATTATCAGTTCTGTGTATCTAGTTTCCGTGGTTCAGTAGGGGCTTGATCCATTTGCTGGGTCTGGGGGGTGTCGACCTTATCTCCTTTCTCCCATGCTGGAGCCACGCCATAATGACTCTCCAGGTCGCGCAGGTAGTCGCTGTCTGTAACTTCTGGTTTCTGTTGTGGAACATTTTCGAACTTAGACTGGTTAACTGTCATTCTGGCCTGTTCATTGATAATTTCAAAGGCGCTCAGCGGTACCGCAACTTCTTCGCCGCCAATGCCGAGAATGCCGCCTTTGGAAATAATGACGAATTTTACTTCACCGGTCTGCTGATCGATCATGACTTCTTCGATTTCGCCAATCTCTTCTCCCATTTGGGACACTACTTCCATTCCCTGAAGCTTCTCGGCAGTCATCATATGACCGGACTGCATTTGATCGGTCTGCTGCTGAGTTACACCTGTCTGCGGTTGAGAGCCGGATTTCAAACCAGGCTCATCAGCGGCATAGAGTGGAATGGCAAAGGCTAATGCTGCCGACGTGATAAAAGTGATTGTTGCTTTCTTCATGTTGTTGCTCCTTGATAGATTAATTGAGATGTATTGTTAGTGCTATTTTGCACCTTACTCTGTCTTTGTTCCGGATAACGTTCTGCCTGATCAGACAACCACTGCAGTCTTTTGCAGGAGTTGTTCTCTTTGAGCAATTATTGTGCCCGGATCGATGAGAATACAACTGGCAGAGAATATATTGCTTATTCACAGCGACATACGACAAGATCTCCCGAGCAGGATAACCTCTGCTGCAATAAAAAGAATGTAACATGCAACAGAAGCGTTACATTTGTTTCCGTTGCATGTTACACTTTAAAAATGAGTTGGAGAGTTTAGTCTTAAAGAAGTGAAAAAAGATAGAGAGGCACCGCCAATGACAAACCTGATATCGTCAGAAGAACGCCTCGCCGAAATACGTCGCCTGGCCGAAACGAAAGACAAAAAATTCACCGCCGACAAGAGTTTCAGACTTCCTAGCATCCAGCCACTTTTCCTTCACAAGTGTTTGGCATTTCGGACAGTGCCTGTCTCTGTATGAGATGTAAGCATTCTTTTTAAAACCACAGTGATCACAGGCTTCAGTATGTCCTCCAAGTAGAGCAGTACGGCAGATTTCGATGTGGGACATTGTTTTGGATTGTTCAGTAGACAAGAAGTGGCTACGTCGATAATCTGCCCCATATTTACGGAAAATATCCGCTAATTCTGGTTTGCTTTCATTTTTTTGCATTATTATCCTCCTTTTCCGGTTCGAGGAAATCAAGAGGACTTTTAAGATCAGCAAATCTGGACGGAACGATGTGGAGATAGATCGTGGTTGTTTCTATTGAGGTGTGACCAAGAAGTTGGCTGATGGTATAGAGGTCGTAGCCGTTGTATAAAAGATGCGTAGCAAATGAATGTCGAAAATGGGGAGCTCCCCATTTTCGACATTGCAATGACATGCATCCCAGTAAACTCACGGTAGTAAGATCAACCTGGCATACATTTCGGTTGGCAGAAGGTTAGCTTTAGCAATCTTTAACAATCTTTAGATATCGATATTTGATCTTTCCTTAATATGGCCTTAATAAATATCCACCTCATTGAACTGGCAACGATGCTTTTTGGCATTGGCCTGATTGGCTTGGCCAGTATTGGTCGCAGGAGAAATGCTGAGCGGTGCGATATTTTGTAGTCGTTGTTGTTACTCATCAACAAAATAGCCTCGATTCATTTTTTCGATTCGGGGCTATTTTTTATTCATTCCCCACCGAACGATTTTCAGGTCGTGCTTTTTGTTACAGACCCCTTTAAAACAAATTTCCACCAGTGGAACGGTTATTGCTGTAAATGATAGTAGCCCCGCTTCAAAGAATGAAACCATACCGATAAAAGCCGGAGAGACACATCAAAATATGACCGTATCCGCTCAACTCTACGAGATTCTCCGGCACTTCACCTAGATGCCTGTTGAACTGACCGCGGAGATTAGAGATCGAGTCCAATCATTTGTATATCATTCCGGAAAAACGTGATTTGCACGTTCTGCATGGAGAATTCCGTTTCAAGCCGATATCAAAGCCATGGGGATGGCCCGACGTGATTACCGTTTTCATGCGTTCACTGACGCAACACTGCAACCTCGTTGCTGTCATCGTCTCCGGATATGATGGCGCGGTAGCGCTGTTCAGCATAAGAGAAATGGTTGGTATTACCATCGGCCAGAAGCTCGACACAGCTGGACAACCCGATATGCCTGAGAGCGCAATAGCCAGCGACTGTATTGATTTTATTCTTTCATTTGAGGGTATTTTTCAAGAAATTGTCCGAATTGCGCAGGTTGTGGCAAAGGCTGAATGAAGAAGAGAAGGTACCGCATGATTCCATCATACGTCGCAACCGAAAACCTTAAGAGCAAAGCCTGGAACAGTAGGCCTCCTGAAAAAGTATTGATACAATTCAGTTCCGCTGCGACCGGACTTTCGAATACGGAAGCAACAAAGCATGATAGCGACCGACAGCCCGAACGAGTTGAGAGAAGACAAACACAGCGGCGTGCTGCAGATTTTCTTATGACAATTACCAGAGACCAATCACACACGACGCAGTCTGCACCGTTGCCAAGCGGGGCAGACAGTTTTGTCCTGGAAATTCAAAAAATTTCCGCGATACTTGGTCTTGCCTTTAAAAAATTTTTGCTCATTGATGGCACACAGAGGGCGGGAGCGTTCGCTTTCAATGCTTTTTTCTCGCTGTTTCCGTTGATGATCCTGTTTGTCACATTTGTCTCGTCCTTTATTGACAGAAACATCGCCGCGGCGGAGGTCATTGCCTACATTGAAAGCTTTGTGCCGATCACTGGTGAAATGCAAGATTACATTTTTACCGTTATCTCCGGGGTCATCAACTCGCGCGAGAAGGCAACCACGATCGCCTCTCTCGTTCTGGTCTGGACAGCCATCCAGTGTTTCACCACCCTGATTGTGGCAACCAATCGTGCCTGGGGCAGTGAGGTGTACAATTGGTGGCGGTTGCCGTTAAAGAGTCTAACGCTGTTCGGCACCACAGCGGGATCGATTCTCTTCGGCATGGCTGTGCCGGTGATGATTCGAATGACCAGGGGTTGGCTGTTTCCAATGCACGATTTCCGTTCTTGGGTGTATGACTTGGGCAGTTTTTTTATCCCGCTGGTGGTGGTATTCTTCGGTCTTTGCCTGTTTTACCGGTTCACTCCGAGCCGGCCCACTAGGTTTGCCGAAGTCTGGTCCGCCGCCTTGTGCGCCACGGTACTTTTGCGAGCGAGTGAGAGTCTATTTATCCTCTATCTAAAGAACTTCGCCACATTGAACGCAGTCTACGGAGCGTTTGGCGGGATCATGGCCTTGCTACTGTGGATCTATGTTTCCGGAAGCGTTTTCATTTATGGTGCCTGCTTGTGTGCGGGCCAGGCCGAAATACGCGCGTTGTCACTAAAAACAACGGTGCCGTAACTCCAATACATTGGGAGAATATTTATGCGTTGGCGCGGAAATCGTAAAAGTAACAATGTAGAAGATCGACGTAGTGAAAGCGTATCCGGACTTGGTGGCTCAAGCGGTGGTGGCATGTTACGTTTACTGCCCATCGTCTTTAAGCTTCTAGGTTTCAAAGGTACTGTAATTCTTGCAGTGTGTGTTGGTGCTTACGGCTTATTTACTGGAAACCTTGGTAATATCTTAGCGGTCCTTGGTCTACAACAAGATGCCGCCACCAGTGTGTCCGAAGCACCGCTTCGAGAAACTGCGGAAGAAAAAGAACTGGTGGACTTCATTTCAGTCATTCTGGCAGATACCGAAGAAACTTGGTCTGCCTTGTTCAGACAAAAGGGTAAAACCTATCAGGAGCCACAACTAGTCCTGTTTCGGAATACAGTAAGATCTGCTTGCGGAATGGCTCACTCAGCCACGGGACCCTTCTATTGTCCAGGTGACCACCATGTCTACATCGACCTGGGTTTTTATGACCAGTTGAAAAATCGCTATAAAGCACCGGGGGACTTTGCCCAGGCTTATGTCATTGCCCACGAAATTGGTCACCATGTTCAAACCCTGATGGGTATCTCCAGCAAAGTCCATGCGGCTCAAAGCAAAATGAGCACGGCAAAAGGCAATAAGCTCTCCGTCCAACAGGAACTACAGGCTGACTGCCTTGCAGGAGTCTGGGCCAATCATGCCAACAGCACCCGGCAACTCCTCGAGGAAGGTGATATAGAGGAAGGACTGGCTGCTGCCAGCGCCATCGGTGATGACACGTTGCAGAAACAGTCACAAGGATATATAAGCCCCGATTCGTTTACCCATGGCAGTGCGGAACAACGGGTAAAATGGTTCAAAATTGGTCTCGAAAGTGGCGACATGGACGATTGTGACACATTCAACAATTTCTAGACTATTAGACAAAGGAGGGCCATTATGTAGTATTGTGAGGAGAACCGACTGGATACGTAAGCATTTATTCTGGTCAACAAATCAGGTATTGCAGAGAAAGTCATGGTTCCAGATCACGTAGTAACTGTCGAACCGGACAAGCCGACTCCAAACCGTTTCCCCATCGTCAGCATCGGTTTATCTGCAAGAGCATTGTCGGCTTTTGGCATTGACCATGGCCTAAATGGTGCAACAAGAGGAGAAGTATCATAACAGCCATTAGAAAATGGTTGCATTTGACCTATGGTTATATTTGACCCTATTTCCGCTTGCAGACAGGGCTTAGAACCCCATATAAGAGAGTTCAAAATTTGAGAATACCATTTTCCGAGGCATTTGAACCGAAACAGTGAAAGCATTCCTTTTTGCCCTGTCATCATCCCCCATACAACTTTGAAGATATCTATAATGAGGGTCAAATATGACCTGATTCTGCGCCTGTTTGCCCCTGCTTTGAGAGTCCTTTTTAAGCAAATTATTTATATAAATAAGAATGTTACACAACAAACAATTAAGTTATTGAGCTCTGGCATGAAATTTGAATACAAAAAGGCAGGGAATTAACATAAGTACTACAACGCTCATCATCATGGTCGTAGTGTTGATCCTGTTGTTCGGCGAGGGCGGCGGTTACTATTGAAGGAGACGAAAGTAGATGTAACTGCTCAAATTAAGGATAATTTAGCGCGAAAGAGAGGAGAAACTGACATGAATATTTTTTACATCATTGGTGTTGTTGTTGTTGTGCTTTTCGTAGCAAGCTATTTAGGACTGAGGTAGTCCCGGCACCCTCAAGATCAGGATTATTAATGGCGCAAAGGACTATATTGAAACCCTCACCAGGGTCTATGATGAGTATTTTTCATATTATTTCGGATTCTGGCGGATATATCTGCTACCGGCACGACTCAGGCGGAAGACTATGTGTCACACTGATGGGGAGATGTTAATTTCTTAAGTCCTCCGACAGAAGATCCACTACATGGGAAATTACCGGGCGGAAGAAGCCATATTCACGAGAGAAAAGATCGTCGTACCGGTACTCGAACTCATCAAAGTGATGATTGAACAGTTGCCACAACGGTGACTCCCGAGGTTTTCTGCCCCGATATACTTCCGCTTTGTCGCTCCAATCCATTGCAGTCCCTTTGTGCTGTTGACAAAGGCTGCAATGTAACTGGCAGCACTGACATTTTTCTTACCGATGAACTATTCTTGCCCCTCCCTATATCTTCAATCAATCCATCCACATTATCCAGGGGAAGAGATGACTCTTGCCAAGCTTAACCATTTAAGAAAACCTGCAAATTAACATTCTTCCTGAAAAGGTAGACCTGACTATTTTGCTCAGCTTTGTTGAAAATGGAGCAACTGCAGACTTTACCTTACCAAAGAACACGTCTCGTAAATGCAACAGAACAACAACGAGAGTTTTCTACTATATCTTGAAATCAGAAGTTGCCTTAAAAACCTAACGATACATGAAGGTGTTGTTAGCCTCTATAGAACCCAAAGTAGCCT
>JBARUR010000397.1:0-5028 GCA_049645845.1 Desulforhopalus sp.
GTATTTCCTCATGTGAAAAAACGGTATTGGGGCCGTCATTTTTGGGCTCGCGGCTATTTTTGTGTAACATCTGGGGAATTAACTAAAGAAATGATCCCAGACTACTTGGCTCACCACTTAGAGAAGGACCCCAATGACAAATGTGACAGCGAATAAACCGGCAGAGCCGGTATAGCTGGACTTTCAGTCCGCGCTTTCAAACCCACCGACTTCTAGTCGGTGGTTGTTTAGTTTTTATTGAATTGATCGGGGCCCAGCAGCAAAAAGAAAGAGACAGTCATGGTCATTTTCATAACAACCTTTAGCCCGTATTTTTCATCAGTTCAGGCGGCGTCAGCTTCAAATTTTTTGCTAGTGAATTATAGTAGGTTATGTTCACTAGCAAAACACTGTCGAAGATGGCGCTGCATGGACTGACCTTTGGTGAATATTGTGTTGATTTAGAGACGAATTAAAAGAATATCGAACCTCTTGAAAAATAAATATATTTTGAAAATCAACACAATGTTCATGAGAAATGCGGGTTAGACTCTAACCTGTATTACAAGACTTAAGCCTTATTGCAAATGCGAGATTAGAGTCGAGTGCATATTGACCATCATCTTGTTATTCTACACATAATATTGGGTGGTTTTAAATGGCCAATTCAAGATTGTAATATTATTGTAATTCATTGGCTATAACTGATATTTTTTCCCATATCCCCGAGGAGTTATCATCAAGTCATTCCAGGAAAAAGTCTGGCTATTGCCAATAATGACGGTTGATTGCATTCCTATCTCATTATTCAGCATATTTTCCAGTGTGGTAATAACAATTTTTTCATTTTCGCGGGTTGCGGCAGTGACGATGCCAACAGGAGTTTTGGGATCGCGGTGGGAAAGAAAAATTTCTCTTGCGCGTACGATCTGTTCGGTTCGTCGTTTGGATCTGGGATTGTAGATTGCGGTGACAAAGTCGGCATCGGCGGCGGCTTCCAGACGTTTCTCAATAAGCTCCCATGGAGTGAGAAGATCGGACAGGCTGATAGCCGCAAAGTCGTGCATGAGTGGGGCACCAAGCCGTGCCGCACAGCTGTTGATTGCCGCAAGGCCGGGAATTATTTCAATTGTGCAGAGATATCCAGATTCTTTGGCCATTTCAAAAACCAGTCCTGCCATGGCATAGATTCCGGGATCACCACCGGAGACAAGAGCAACCTGTTTTCCTGAGGAGGCAGTTTCAAGAGCTTTTCGACAACGATCCACTTCTTTCATCATCTCTGATGAGATTACTTCCTTATTGATAAGAAATTCAGGAATGAGCTCAAGATAGGTTTTATAGCCGATAATGACCTCGGCTTTAGCAAGAACCTCGCTTGCGGCAAGGGTCATGTTTTTGATAGATCCCGGGCCTGTGCCGACAACGAAAAGGGTACCTGAGCCACTGCCATGGTTACATTTTTCCATTTTTTCTTCCTGCTGAGTAGTTGATTGCTTTGCGCACTGAGAAGTGCTGACGGTTCGGCAACGCCGATGGCGCCGACCGCTCGCAGTGCTGCAAAGGAAATTTCCAGATTTTTCAGTTTATTAATTGTATCGCTGTCAAAAAAATCAAGCTGCCAGGAGTTATCACCTGCGAATTGTAACAAGCCAACTTCATCATTTTTTTTATCGATGGAGGCCAGGTTTCGGATACTTGCCCTGCTAAGACGTAATTCTATGAAAAGCTCATCCAGGGCCTCTTCAAATTCATGCACCGGGGTGCTTCGATTACAGCCGATTCCGACAACCAGATTGGGAGGTCTAAATGTCGGACAGGTGTGAACACGACCGGTAAAATGAGAAACAACAAAATCGGCCTTGCCGGGATCATCAACCTGAACTATGCCATTAGGTAAGGAAGAAACCTGCACATCGGCATATAGAAGCACCGTTTTCCGGTTGACGAGAAGAGTCGATAATGAGGTTAAATCCTCCCGGTTCTGAACGAAAAGACCTTGCTCATTGACCCAGACATCAAGGGCAACCAGGCCCAAAGTATCAGAGGCGGTGGTAATAACCGGTGTACCACCAAGAAGACCGGCAATTTTTACGGCGAGTTTATTGCCGCCACCGATATGTCCGGCAAGGAGGCTGATCGCATGGCGGCCTTTTTCGTCCAGAACGACGACACAAGGATCAGTAAGTTTATCTTCGAGTAGCGGTGCAATAGCCCGCACTACAATTCCGGTCGCCATGATGCAGATAAAACCATCAAAACGGTGCCAGTTAGCCGCGATCGTTTCGGCAATTTTTTCCCCAGGCAGTTGTTCCAGCAGAGTGGCTTCATCAAGCAACTCACATAGCTTTACTGCTAATTCCCTGCCGCCTCTGGTTATGGCAACAACGCCGGATTTCATGGACGGTTGCTGCCTGTTCTATAGCCGTGGGTGAATGCCTCATCATACAGTTTGGAAAGGGCGGGGGGCGGACCATCGGCCAGCACCTTTCCGACTGCAATAATGGCCGTTTTGGTGATATTGGCCTCTTTCACCTGTGCTGCAATGGTGGCCAAAGTTCCCCTGATTTGTCTTTCATCCGGCCAGCTGACTTTTTCGACGATGGCAACCGGCGTTTCTTCAGGGTATCCGCCTGCAAGAAGATCGGTGACTACGTCTTCTATCATGCCGACACTGAGAAAAATCATCATAGTCGCCTGATGCGAGGCCAGCAGGGTTAGGTCTTCTTTTTCCGGCACTGGGGTTCGGCCTCCTCGGCGGGTGAAAATCACCGTCTGTGAGACCTCCGGCAGGGTCAACTCTGTTTTCAAGGCCGCAGCCGATGCTGTTCCTGAGCTGACGCCGGGAATAACTCTGAAAGGGATATCATTGAGGTTGAGCAGGGCGATCTGTTCGTTGATCGCTCCGTAGATCGAAGGGTCTCCGGTATGCAGTCGTACAACTTTTCTGCCCGCCTGCCATGATTTCATCGTGATTGCGAATACCTCATCAAGGTTTAACCCGGCTGAATCGTGGATTTCGGCTTTGAGGCCGGTGATAAGGGCTTTTGGGACGAGGCTGCCGGTATATATAACGACATCGGCTTCCCTCAGTAAACGTTGTCCTTTTACCGTGATTAGTTCAGGATCACCCGGTCCGGCGCCAACAAAATGGATGTAGTGTCTTTGTTCTGGTACTGTCTCTTTTTCACCACTTACGTCATTCATCGTGTTCCTGTCATAATGGTTATCGGGTTGAAATCAATAGTCCTGCCGTCGGCTTCGGTTCTGGAAACTTTAATAACTGAAGATGTGACCGTAAAACCGTGTTTTGTCATCAGTTGCGGTGTCACCTGGACTGTTCTTTCGATCACGCCGTTGACGACTAGGCGACCGCCACTCTTTAAACGTTTGTCAATCAATTCAACCATCTCGGGGAGAGAGCCGCTGCTGCCTCCTATAAAGACCCGAGCCGGATCTGGAAGCTGGTCGAGCGCCTCAGGAGCCCTGCCAAAAACGGGTACTATATTGTAACAACCGAATTTGACAATATTATTTTTTATATTTTCCAGTTCTTCCGCCTTATGCTCAATCGCATAGACGGTCAGACCAGGATTTGATCTCGCCGCTTCAATGGAAAGTGAGCCGCTGCCGGCACCAATGTCCCAAAGGATTCCATTTGGTGGCAACTGGAGTTGATGCAGGGTGGCTGCCCGAACCTCACTTTTAGTAATCAGCCCGCGGCTATGTTGGATTGAATCTTCCGTCAGCCCGAAACGATAATTATATGAGCTGTTATACGACTCAGAGGGAACCAAGAGGCATAAAACATTCAGAGGAGAAAAACTATGTTTGCATCCTCCTGCAAGATTGCCGCCAAATATTTTTTCATTTTCAAGCCCGATGTTTTCGGCAACCAACATTTTAATTTTTTCCGGTAAAGAAGTTTCCCCGATGAGGTGGAGGTAATCAAGGAGCTGACAGGCGATTCGATCCGGGCTATTCTTTGCATCGGTTAAGACAAGGTTTTTTGGGTTGGCCAAAAGTAAACCGGGGATATGGTTGTGTGTACGGCCATGCAGACTGGTAATTTTTGCATCATCCCACGAAACCTGAAACAGGGCGCAGGCCCTTTGCAGAGAGGAGAGGGCGGGATAAATCTCAATAGTTTGCTTTGGAAATTCTGCAAGCAGTCGACGGCCTATGCCATAAAAAAGAGGATCACCACTGGCAAGTACCGCCACATTACTCTCAGACAATGTTTTTCGTATAATCTCGAGAGCTGAATCCAGGGGAGCAATTGCAATAAACTTGCAGGGAAGGTGGGCAACTAATGACGCAAACCGTTTTGTGCCGACAATAAGAGAGCAGCCGGAAAGTATGTTCTCCTGATCGATTGTCAGAAGAGTATCTGTAATGCCAAGGATATAGAGATTACACATGGGTGATGATTTCCGCCTTATGATTGACCAGATAGACCTTCACCGCAGTACCGGTAGTTTCCCGGCAATAATCCCGGGCTTTGAGACAGACCGCTTCAACCAGCCCAGTTTTCCCGGCAGCTTCTATATGGCTTAACATTTCCCTTGCAGTATTTGATTTTTCTATCATTTGCAATAGCTCACCTTCTGCACCGAGGCCGGCGAGGAGTCGGGCACCGTCCGCTACCTCAAGTGCGCCATTACGTACATGGGTCTGTGGAATGCGTAATGCGGCTTTCATGATTTTTGCCCACATTCCGGAGAGGTGGATCGTTGTAAAGTTTCGAATTGCAGCCTCTTTCAAGGAAAATTCGAGGTAGTCGCCCATCATGGCATAGGCTTCTTCCGGAAGACTGAGGAGTTGCTGGGCACCTTTTTCGGAGGTTCTGCCAGTGGAGAGTACAACGTCTTCCAGGCCGGCCTCTTTGGCAACATCGAGCGATGCCTTGATGGTGGCGGTCCAGGCATCGGCAGAGATGGGGCGAACAATGCCGGTCGTGCCGAGAATCGACAAGCCGCCGAGGATGCCCAGTCGATTGTTGAGTGTCTTTTGGGCTAATTCCTCACCATTTGGAATAGAGATGGTGAC
>JBARUR010000398.1:0-1557 GCA_049645845.1 Desulforhopalus sp.
GGTAGTCCCCTGTCAACTCTCATAGCAAAAACAAGTTTTCCTCTGTTGGGAGGAGGCGTTGTGCCGATAATCCAGTCACCTACATTAGCATTTCTGCGTATATTCGGTTTTGCACAAGCGAGTGTGCAGATTTCTCCAAAAGGATTTGGCGCAAATCCATTATCAATTGTCACGATGTAAGAAAAAAGATTAGGTATTCTTTTAGCCATATTATTTATCCTTCATGGGTGTAATTCTGACTCAGTCGAAAGAGGTTCATGCTGCTATGCTGCACATGAAAGAACATGGACTCTTCAGAGTACAAGGTCTTCTTCTCTTCTGCATGTCGTCCCTGAAAATGCCTGGCGGGGCATCGGAAGATCTTTCATCATGCTGCTGAGTATATCCAACAAAGTAACAGAAGTAATGGAAGAGCGCAATCCGGCTCCTTGAATCGCCCTTAAATATCACGGATTTAAGGCCCTGCATTTTCCGCTGAATTATTCTTAGCCCGCATATCTCATCAGTTCAGGCGGTGTCAGCTTCAAAGTTTTTGGTGTGAACCATAGTAGGCTATGTTCACTGGCAAAATACTGACGAAGATGGCGCCGCATGGACTGACCTTTGGTGAACATTGTGTTGATTAAGAGAAAAATTGAAAAATGTCGAACCTCTTGAAAAACCAATATTATCTGGAAAATCAACACAATGTTCATGAGAAATGTGGGTTAGCCTTGTTTCATTAAAGCTTCTGTCATATTAAGTTAATCATGGTAAAGGGAATATCCCCGATTGACTTTCATCATTTCTCAAGAAAATTTCTTCACCAAGAAATGCTCCAATTTTTATGAGGCATTGAATGTCGGAAGAAAAAGAATTGAAACCCATCCCGCCACAGCCAACCATTGCAGCACGGCTCCGACGCTGGTTCTTTGAAGATTTTCTCGGCATCATTTCCGAGATGCGGCTGAGCTATGTTCCGCCTCTGATGGTTTATTTCGCTGCCGGGATATCAGGATTCACCGGGATTATCGAAAGCTTCTATGTGAAGGAAGAACTGGGTCTTACAGCAGCTTTTCTGGCAGGGCTTGGTTTTTGGGCAGGCTTGCCATGGGCTTTGAAAATGCCGATCGGACACCTGGTTGATCTTTTCTGGCGACGTAAAGCTCTCTTTGTCTATTTTGGTGCCTTTCTCATGGCAATCAGCCTGCTGATTATGGTGGGATTGACCGGTTATAGAGAATTGCTGGAACGGTTCTTTCCCGCGGACATCTGGTATGTTATTGCGACATTGATGTCTCCTGTAGGTTTTGTCATTCAGGATGTCGTGGCTGATGCAATGACTGTAGAGGCCGTGCCCACGCATGATGAATTTGGCAACCCTCGGACGGAAGATGATCTCAAACGTATGCATACGACCATGCAGACGTTGGGCAGGATTGCAATTATTGGAGGAAGTGCGATGGTCGCCGGGATTGGAGGCTGGCTGGCACAAACTCTATCGTATCAGGTAATGTATCTTGTCGCGCTCATTATTCCCGTTATTTCGGTCCTTGGCGTAACTCTTGGGGAAATCAA
>JBARUR010000399.1:0-13738 GCA_049645845.1 Desulforhopalus sp.
CCTTTTTTGTTTTCTAATTATATAGCCTTCAGAACAGATCAGAATAATTTGAATATTTTTAGAATGTTGTCAAACTAATTCGGAAAGAAAGGTGGTATTCGGATTCGAATAATGCGGCGGCTTACACCTGAGCCAGCAAGAAGACTGGACTGAGGAGAAGACTTATTGTAACAAACTGAAAAACCCGTAATAATCCCTGGAGATTCATGGTCTGGATCCTCCAATTTTTTATTGAACACTCTGGGCGCAATTACTGAGCCATTTTGGCAAAAGCGGCCTTTGCTCCTTCCTCGATTTCCTCCGGTATCAGATCCCTGGTATGGCTGGCAAGGCTCCAGCTGTAGCCGAAAGGATCTTCCACGGTTCCCATACGGTCTCCCCAGAACATGTCCTCGATTTGCATTCGTACTTCGGCTCCTGCACCAACCGCCACCTTGAATGCTTCATCCACGTTCTTGACATAAACATAAAAGCTTATCGGGGATCCGCCAATAGTCTCTGCACTTTTTCCGGGACACTGTGGATTTTCTTCTCCCATCATGACAAGTGAAGAACCAATCTGGATCTCGGCATGCATCACGCCTTTACCATCCGGCCCGGGCATAATGAACCGTTCTTCCGCTCCAAATGCGTTTTTGTAGAAGTCTATTGCCTTACGGGCATCCTTGAATATTAACATAGGGGTAAGGGTTTGATATCCTTCCGGGATAGGCTTAGTCATGATATACCTCCTTACTGGTGATGTTCCTTCTGATTTTTTCGCTACAACAGGAAGTTGCCGACAAGAGACAATCCATGCCTTTTCGATTTGTAATGTAGTCCTCATATGGAGGAAAGCAACAACCCTGAGAAGGAAAAATCGAGGTACAGAAAAACAAGACCAGGTTAAATAAAGAAAGAAAGATACTGCTAAGTGGTAGTTTGTCGAGAGTATGGTACTAAGAAGTTATGGATGCGAATGAGAGGTATTGGTAGGTGGTCTGGATGTTCCACATACTAACCTCCCGCTTCCGGATATAGCAAGATAGAGTCCATGCGGCGCTTGAAAAGGGACAATCAACCACTGCAATATCCTGAAAAAAGCTTGTTTTGTCTGACACGACTTATTTTGCTCTATAGGTGTAAGAGCAGGCCGACGTGCTATAGCTGTACTATGCACGGCGGCCTGATCGTGCGCATATGGGGGGCTAATGAACGTTTACCTAGTTCAGAACTACCAGAGCTCTATCATCTAAAACTCTGAAGGTAAAAGATTCAGTGAAAAATAATTGAACATTTTTTGTGTCATGATGCTCGTAGCCAATAGCAATATCCTGGCCTATGGTCATTTCGAAATCTCCTCCCCTTTCAGAAACCAGAAAAGCATTATCGATAAAAGCATTTCGAATGATTGAACCTCCAAGCAACGACTCAATCTGTTTTTTTAATGGATAGCCTTTATGAATTCCGGAAATTTGCTGCCATTTTTCATTGTTGACTATCAATGAATAGGGGCCTTCAACAGAAGAGTTGCTCAAGATGGTCATCGCTTCCGAAACTACCTTTGGAAGTTGTTCTACATCGTCTGAATAACTGATCGGATCATGAGCGCTGTCATTGTTTAATCCTTTGATAAAGGCACTGTTAAATCCATTATAAATAGCCTCTTCCTCGAATTTGGATAATTTAAGTGCCGCCTTCTCCAGATTATCAAGTTTAATGTTTTTGGCTCCTCGCTCAAGATTGTCAAGTTCCCAGATATTCAAGGTAAAAGGGATCCGTAGTTCAATTAGTGGCATTACTTTATGGACGCCGAATTTTACCTCATTCTGTTCGTTATTTTCCGGCATATCCAGGATGCCTAACGGAACTGAAGCATAGTCGATGCCTTTTGGACCATGAATATCGACAAATCTCCTTGCCGTAAGCAAAGAATTAAACATTTTTTTTGCTTCCTCATTAATTGCTTCCCAGGCTTTTTGAGTTAACGGAGCCAGATTTTTTTTTAGAATATCCATTGTCACTCCTGTTATTTTATTTTTCCTATATTGAGATCATCGATGGATTGAGAAGGTTCCGTGTTACTGCTGCTTTTTTCTCCGATTTCTTTATTCTCTTCGATCGAAGTTATGCCACCTTCCTGAAATAAATACGTCCTCAGTTCTTCATCCCAGCCGGGCATATTTCTTCTGAGCCATTCGAGAGCCATACACGCATGTTCAATTTCTTCATCACGATTATGGGCTAAAAGCTTTTTTAACTCTTCGTCTTGCGTCACATCGTATCTCTGCTGATACCAGTTAACTGCTTCGATCTCTTCTTTAAGGCTATTTAAAGCTCTGGAGAAGTCTTTGGTTTCGTTACTTAAAGCTTCAGCCGGCTCATGATATTCTGACATGTTTCCCCCTTTATCGATTGTTAATTTGATTAATATGCTTGTTACAGGATATTCAAATGAAGAGCTAGCCATTATATCAGGTTAGCCACAGTACACAGTTGTACTGTTTGCCAGGAAAGTCCAGCCCAGCAAGAAAATTTTCTGACCTTTTTAAGCGATCAGTATAGCAAAGGCTGACCCGAATCATTTGGGGAGCTAACTTCATTAAAACATCTGGAGCCATCAGAATAACGGACAAATAACCAATAATATTTGGAGATAGTCTTGACAATACTATCAGGTTATGTCCAATTACGTTATCAACTTTATAGCAGTCGTTTTAAAATTCAAGAAAGGAGAAGCTGGATGTCAGAGAAAAAAGAGAAGAAAGAAAAAAAGGACAAGAAAGAAAAAAAAGTAAAGAAAGATTCCCTAAAAAAATGTTGCGGAGATTCTACTTGTAAGGCCGGCGAAAAAAAGAAAGACAAGAAAGACAAGAAGGACAAGAAAGACAAGAAGGACAAGAAAGACAAGAAGGAAAAGAAAGTCAAAAAAGATAAAAACATTAAAAACAAAAGAGATAATTAGTGCCATACTTCAGAATTTGCTGCAAAGTCGAAGAAAGCTGGAAATAAATATTTGAAATCAACATGTTAAAGTGATTTCCATGGTACTTATCCCCCACAAAGCATGGGGACTAAAAAGAGTACCCGCACAACACGGGCACTGTAAAGAGTCCCCCACAAAGCATGGGGACTTAGAAGAGTACCCCCTTGAGGGGTGTTAGAATACTCTTTCAAGCTCAAGCTCAGCCCGACTGCGGTATCCGCATGTCGGGCTTTTCGTTTTTTAGGATTGATGTCCTGCCATGAGTGCTGATAATCAAATAGAAAAACCAGCTTGCTGTTAAGCCGCGACTTTTTGTTCGTGATATGTGTTCTCTTCGGCTGCGTTAGCTTCTTTCAGCGCAAGGTACTGCTCGAAGTCCATCATCATATCGACTATACCATCCGGGGTTATCTCAACAATTCGGTTGGCCACGGTGGAAACAAATTGATGATCATGGGAGGCAAAGAGTACTACTTCCGTAAAGGCCATCAAACCATTATTAAGCGAGGTAATTGACTCGAGATCAAGATGGTTGGTTGGTTCATCGAGAATGAGAACATTGCTGTCGGAAAGCATCATTTTTGAGAGCATGCAGCGTACTCTCTCACCTCCGGAGAGAACCGAGGTTTTTTTGGTTGCTTCCTCGCCAGAAAAAAGCATTTTTCCAAGGAAGCCCCGGATAAAACTTTCATCTTGTTTGGGCGGAGCGAATTGTCGTAACCAACCGACAAGGTCAAGTTCATCGTTATCGAAGTAAGAAGTGTTTTCTTTTGGAAAATAAGCACTTTTAATGGTCACTCCCCACCTGAAGCTTCCTGCGTCAGGCTCAATCTCACCGGCGAGAATCTGGAAGAGGGTGGTTTTGGCCAGACCGTTTGGTCCGACAAAAGCAATTTTATCACCTTTATTAACAGTAAGAGTGAGGTCCTTAAACATGGTAACCCCGTCGATTTCTTTAGAAAGACCATCAATTTCCAAAATAATATCACCACATGGCCGTTCAGGTTTGAAGACGATATAGGGATATTTTCTGGAAGAATTGGGCATATTGTCGATGGTGAGTTTCTCCAGGAGTTTTTTTCGTGACGTTGCCTGTTTTGCTTTGGAAGCATTGGAACTGAATCGCCTGATAAACTCTTTAAGTTCTTCAGCTTTTGCCTTAACCTTTTTGCTCTCGGTCTCCTTCTGGCGGAAATGAAGTTGACTGGCTTCGTACCAGAAATCGTAATTACCGACATAAATCTCAATTTTTCCAAAATCAATGTCTGCCATATGGGTGCAGACCTGGTTGAGGAAGTGCCGATCATGGGAAACAATAATTACTGTGTTATTGAAGCGGGAGAGAAAGTCTTCAAGCCAGTTTATGGTTTTGAGATCAAGTTGATTGGTTGGTTCATCTAAAAGGAGAATGTCAGGATTACCAAACAGCGCCTGGGCAAGCAACACCCGCACTTTGTCACTCCCTTCGAGTTCCTTCATTTTTTTCTGGCGCATATCTTCGGGGATGCCGAGGCCCTTAAGCAATACGGATGCTTCCGCCTCTGCCTCATATCCGTTCATTTCACCGAATTTTACTTCCAGTTCTCCCGACAGGATACCATCTTCTTCGCTAAAGTCAGGTTTAGCATAGAGGGCTTCACGGGCTGCCATAATCTTATAGAGTTTTTTGTGGCCCATGATAACGGTATCGAATACAGAATATTCGTCAAAGGCAAACTGATCCTGATTAAGCATAGCTATACGCTGACCGGGCCCTTTGAAAATTTCGCCTCGATCGGCATCAAGTTTGCCTGCCAGGATCTTCAGAAAGGTGGACTTTCCGGCACCGTTTGCGCCGATCAGTCCATAGCAGTTGCCTGGAGTGAATTTAATGTTGACGTCTTGGAATATAATTCGTTTGCCATAGGAAAGGGCAATATTGGATGCGGTAATCATGGTAGTTTCCTCGTATGAAAGCCAAAAGGATACTTCCCATGGCATAGAGTGTTCGTGGAAAAAAATGCAGGGTGCTACAAGAACTATTCTTCTACGGGAGCAGGTGGTTCTGTGATCTCGATAGACTCATCCGGCTTTTCCTGTTTGCGCAGTTTCTTTTCTTCTTTTTTCTTTTTCTTTGCTATTTCTTTCTGTCGTTTTTCATATGAATAATTTGTTCTGGCCAAGACTCTCTCCTTATATTGGTTAGTGTTCGGCTTAAAAAATCATAGGGATAAAAAAAAGCCCCCGCGAGATGCGGGGGCTTTTTGTGGTCGAACTCAGTTCTTACTGCTGAACTACATTCGCAGCAGCAGGACCTTTGGGGCCGTCGACAACCTCGAAGGTCACTCGCGCGCCTTCTTCAAGAGATTTGAAGCCCTGAGCTTGAATCGCTGAATGATGAACAAATACATCGTTGCCACCATCTTGCTCAATAAAACCAAAACCTTTTGAATCGTTAAACCACTTTACTGTTCCTTCAGCCATCTTGTACTACTCCTCTTTTTGGGTTCCTTCTGGAACCCTTTTGTATATAGCCGAACCATCACTTTGATACTTCGACTGGAAGTCTGGAATATCCAGACAAATCAGATTATCTTCGTACTGGTTTACTCGTTCCGAAATCAAAAGAGCAAGCCTTGCTTCGTCGACTTTTGCCATTGTTGGCTGCTGCCGGTTTTTTGCCTCTCGGCATTGCTTGAGAAAAATGTTCTCTCTTCTCTCTTACTACTTCTTCGTCGTCTTGCATACAAGCAAAACCAGAAGGGACAACCTCACGGTTCATTTTTTTACCCAGGTTGCGTTCGATGAGAGAGATCATTTTGCTGTCGTCCCTATCAGCAAACGTTAATGCATGGCCGCTTCTGGTAGCACGGCCTGTACGTCCGGTTCGATGAGTGTAGGTTTCGGCAGTGTCCGGCACATCATAATTGATAACATGGGAAATGCCAAGTACATCGATACCTCTTGCTGCAATATCTGTTGCGACCAGAATTTTAAAAGTGCCGTCACGAAAACCATCCATAGCCTGCTGCCTTTTTTGCTGGGATAAGTTGCCCTGCAGCGAAGTAGCGCTATAACCGGCTTTTTGTAATTGCAGAGCCAATCCTTTTGCCTTGTATTTTGTACGGGTGAAGATGAGGGTACTTGTCATTTCCTCCCGCTCCTCCATAATGCTTTTCAGTAAAGAGGTTTTTCTTGTCTTAGCAACTTGATAAAGCTCATGGGAAATTGTCGGAGCAGGCAGAGTATGGTTGATCTGCACTGTCACTGGTTTGTACAGAATTTCTTCTGCAAGGTGACGAATTTCCTGAGGCATCGTAGCCGAAAACACCAGCGATTGTCGTTTTGTAGGCAATTGCTTAATTATACGTCGAATGTCCGGAAGGAAACCTTTGTCGAACATATGGTCAGCTTCATCTAATACCAGAACTTCAACAGCTCTCAGGTTGAAAGCATTGTCGTTGAGCAGGTCGAGTAAGCGACCGGGGCAGGCGACAACAATCTCAACACCGCTGCGAATTGTTCTTATCTGTGGCTGTTTTCCAACTCCACCATAGACTACAACACTGCGAAGTCCTGTTGCTTTGCCCATCTGGCAGATATTCTCATTGATCTGTTCAGCCAACTCCCTGGTAGGTGCCACAATCAGAGCCCGCACAATTTTACGGGGACCGTCGAGCAGTCGCTGCAGCAAGGGTAGAACAAAGGCTGCTGTCTTGCCGGTGCCGGTTTGAGCCAGACCAAGCATATCACGACCTGCAAGGATCGATGGGATAGCGTCTTTCTGAATGGGGGTAGGGGCGGTATAACCACAGGCAGTAATGCCGGCGTTTACCTTAGGGTGAAAATTAAAATCGTTAAAACTCATTAATACTCCATTATATTTCGTGGTGAGATGCCGAGGCTATTCCTCAATTTCTCGATCTTCGAATCTTGTAATTCAATAGATTCGTTAGTAATTCTTGAAAATTCGATAGTATGTTCAAATGGAGATGGAGTTTGTTTGACCATCATCTGTACGCAGCTGATTCTCTTTGGTTGATAAGCAATTTCGGTCTCGTTCAAATTTTCTAAACGAAGCGGCTAAGCTTGAAGTGGTGCCAAAATCAATATCAATGTTGATGTGAGAGAAAGTTCCGACAAAAAGTTCCATTACTGTTTTAAGTAATCAGCATGTACTTCGACGGGCAACGAACGACGCTTGAGTAACAACGAGGTTTACGAGGACTACCTGAAGGGATGTGCTCCTACTTAATTTGGTTCAATAGGGCGCATTATACTTTTTTTTGAAAGTAATGCAAGTAAAATAGTTTTTAAAAGCATTTTATTTCCAGATGAAGTCGACTATTTCCATTTAAACTCGGGTTCCGGTTGAAGATCAGGGCGGTATCTGAGTTGCAGCCCCTGTAAGAAATTACGCAGAATCTGGTCCTTGCAGGCACGGTAGTTCTTGTGATTTGATTTACGGAAAAAAGCGCTCAATTCATGTCTGCTCATCGATATATCTGTCAAAGTGAGAATATTAAGTATATCTTCATCCTTGAAGTTGAGAGCGATTCTCAATTTTCTGAAAATAATATTGTTATTCAAACGGCTCTCCGGTTTAGGCTGAGGGCCTTCTGTTTTTCCCCGTTTGTCAATGATCAGACCATTGAGGAAAGCAGCCAGCTGGATGTCGCTGCAATTTTTATAAGCGGGATCATCCTCCTTTTTTAACCAATCACTGATCTGCATTCGGGTAACACGATATCCGGCCAAACCGAATACTGCCATCATTTTTGAGTCGCTAAAGTCGAAGGTAAAACGTATTCTCCGCAATATATCGTTGTTCTTCACAAATATTCCTTAATAAATGGGATTCAAGGTTTTTAGGTAAGGTAAGCTCGTAAAAAAACCTAAAATTTCGGTTGGCTAAGTAAAAAACTTCATTTGCAGTAACAACGCAGATGAAGAGTTTTTACGACGCCATCACAATAAGTTCAGCCATATTTTACAATAGACAGGAGAAATTACTCTTCAAATTTTCTCAGCAAAGCGTTACTATATCATAACGGTCTGTTGGATTAACATCATATTTAACACCCCGTAAGGGGGATTCTTTTTAATCCCCATGCTTAGTGGGGACTCTTTACACTGCACGTGCTTTGTGCATCTGGAGTAAGGCACTAATTATCCATCTTCATTCCCGGCAACAGACCTGTCGGCTTTCAGAATGCAGTATTTTTTTCACCCACGGTATGGAATTACTTGAGAACAGGCGATGTTCTACAGGGACCACCGGCAGGACATCGACGATCAGGCAGATCCTACCTAAACCCTTACCCGAGGAGAATGTCTATGACTGAAAGTGTGTATAAAATCATCGAATTAGTTGGATCAAGCCCAGTGTCTTGGGAAGAAGCTACTCAAAATGCTGTCAAGGCTGCAGGTCTCAGTCTGCGCGATCTGCGCATAGCCGAGGTTGTAACACTGGATATGAAGATCGAGGATGGTAAAGCCGCGGCTTTTCGGGCGCGCGTTAAACTCTCTTTCAAGCTCCTTTCCGACTAAACTGTAACAACCTTAACTCATCGGTGAATCCTCCCTGAAGTCGTTAAGCGTGGGAGGATTCATGAATTGGGATGGCTGATTTTCTTTGAATACCATCGTTGTATCTATTGACCGGAGGCTTTTCTTAAGGATTCCTCTATTATCCAGTAATTTTTTTGTACGATGGCTGTATTTGAACCTGCCAGAGAATTTGATTTGGCTGCGAGTGATCGAGCCTGCAGGTATTGTTTTTGTTTCAGCTTTATTTCGGCCAGCTGAGACCAGAGCATGGCGTCTTTGGGGGCAGCCCGCAGACCCCGTTCAAGAGTTGCTGCAGCAAGATCAGTTTGTCCCTGACTTACCTGCAGCTCAGCCTGACGGCTAAAGTCAGCTGCAATGGTGTTGACTTGCGCCGGTGTCTCTTTGGGCGGTTCTGTTTGCGGTGCCGGAGGCTTTTGTACTGCAGGTGGTGGAGGCGGATAGCCTTCCGGAACTGGTGGTGGCATTTGAACTGGCTGTTTAGGAGAATAAACAGCACAGCCTTGGAAGAGTACGGCACTTAGCAAGCATAAGGATAATAATTTGAACGATTTTTTCATTGTTTTTTTCATGGTTGTTTAAATGTAGAGTTGGCTGAAACAATAATTATTCACCGAGAAATATCCTTTATCGAAGAAATTGAAAAATGTTCTTCAATCCATTGTTCAGGGTTCGTTCGAGGCTGATGTTGTCTTCCTCCCTGCAATTTACAACTTCCGGCAGTGATCCGTCACGCATAAAAGGCAGTAAAGTCGCTTGGGTGGTGTTGCAATTTTCATTTAAGATTCGACCCGCAGCAATATCTGTATAATACCAATTAATAGTATCAGGTGGCTGCAGCAGCAGCGGAGTTGTATTAATATCCGCCATGGCTGCAGCCCAGACTCCGAGAGCACCGGTTGCCCCGGTGAGACCGCTTGATGTGTTGTCGTCGCGCCCTACCCAGGCGACAGCAACATGCATCCCACTAAAACCTGCAAACCAGGAATCACGTAAATTATCGGTAGTACCGGTTTTGCCGGCTACGGTCAGTCCTTGCGGCAGAAGTCGCTGCAGGGAGCTTGCTGTGCCCTCAGTTGTAACGCTCTGCAGTGCCTGTGTCAGGCAGAATACTGCAGCTGCATCTACAGTTTGTTCAACTGTCAGCGGATAACGCTGTAAAGTATTGTTTTCCTGATCCGTTACGGCAAGTATGGCTCTCAGCGGAGTTTGGTAACCTCCTGCTGCAATGGTCTGGTACATTTGCAAAACTTCTATGGGAGGAAGTTCAACCGAGCCTAGCAGTAGAGAAGGATAGGAGCGTATTGTCTGTTGCATACCGAGTTTTTTCAACATGGCAATAACGGCGTCCAGTCCCAGATCCATTCCCAGTTGCACCGTAGCTACATTATATGAATGAACCAATGCATGCATTAGGGTAACCGGGCCATGAAACAAATGATCATAGTTTTCAGGCTGCCAGGATTTACCACCCTCTACCGGCACTGAAAGAGGAGCATCATCGATCGTGGTCAAGAGGTTATATGTTTCCGGCCGGGCCAGGGCTGCCAGAAAAACAGCAGGTTTAATAACGGAGCCTATCGGCCGTTTCATGTCCAGTGCCCGGTTGAATCCAGTCTGGCTGGGAAGGCGATTGCCAACTACAGCGACAACCTCGCCTTGATCCACCGAAGCGATGACGAGTGCTCCCTGCAGGGTATCCTTGGCTTGGTTTCCTCTGCGTTGTTCAATGGCTTTGAGCTCATTGATGAGATTGTTCTCCGCTTTTTGCTGAATAATTGGATCAAGAGTTGTAAAAATCGATAATCCTTCGCTGCGTAAATCCTCATCTTTGTAATCCCGCTCCAGCTGTCTGCGTACTAACTGCAGAAATGCCGGGTATTGGGTGATGCCCGATGGAGCTAGAGTTGTCACTCCAAGGGGTTTGGTCTTTAGCTGTTCACTTTCTTCCCGGCTAATGTGTTGATCGGCTGCAAGGATTTCCAGAACCTGATTGCGCCGTGTTTTGGCTCGTTCAGGTTGGTGTCTGGGACTGAAATAGGATGCTCCTTTGACGATTCCAACCAGTAAAGCGAGCTGTTCCGACTCCAATTCGGCCAGGTCCCTGCCAAAATAGAAGCGGCTGGCCATGGCAAAGCCGTGGATGGCTCTTTTTCCGTCCTGACCGAGATAGACTTCGTTGAGATATGCTTCCAGAATCTCATCCTTGCTGTAGTGATACTCAAGGAGAAGCGCCATAATAGCTTCATTTACTTTTCGAAACAGGGTCTGTTCGCTGGTAAGAAAAATATTTTTTACCAGTTGCTGGGTAAGTGTACTGCCACCCTGCACAGTCCTGCCTGCTCTTAAGTTGGCAAGGGCTGCCCTGATAATTGCAGTTGGGCGGATCCCTAAATGGGAATAAAAATTATCGTCTTCTATTAGAAGGAGTGTACTTATCAACAGCTGAGGAACATTTTCAAGTTTTACCAACAATCTGTCTTCATTATGTTTTGGATAGATCGATGCGTACTGAACGGGTTCCAATCTGAACATGCTCAGTGCTTCTTTGGTATGTGGATCAAACAGGGTGGAAATACTCCCGTCCCGGATCGTCAGCGCAAAAAGGGTTGCAGGTTGTATAGCATCAGGAAAATGAAAATTACGACTATAGATCGTAATTTTGCTTCCTTCTATGTTGTATTCACCAGGTTTCTCAGGAATGTCGCGCTTGCTGTAGCGCAACTGGATCAGTTCCTTTTCCAATAGTCCCACAGACATTGTTTTGCCGGTATATAATTCTAAGGGCCTGGCGTAAATACGGGCAGGCAATTCCCATTGCCTGCCTTCAAACCGGTTGGTAATCTGGTTGTCAAGCTTTAAAACATAAGGTATTGCGAACAGCAAAGATATGGCTGCCAAGCCAAGAACAAGAGCTATAAAAATTGATCGTTTATTTATTTTCATTTTCCGGATGTTTTACTTCAGCTGATTTTTTGCCTTTATTTTGGCATCGATGAGTTCTTTATGGGTAAGGCGCAGGAGGTTGGCAAGCTTGTGGGCAAAATGATCTTCATGAGCTTGCAGGTGGGCGTCTAGATGGATGATGCGCCAGACGGATTCCATAACGGCTATCTTCTCATCCTTTGAGAAGTTTGTATTCATATACCTGGTGAAACGGAAAAGGTCCACAGAGTCATTTCGTTCCTGTTGACCGGATGCTATGAGTTCATCGATTTCATGCCGGGGGATATTGCGTTCTTTTATAAGAGTTAAAACAACATGTTCCATTTCCTCGTCGGAACATTCCCCGTCTACATGACATGCCTCAAGCAGAAGAACACATAAGGCTATATCAGCATCTTTTGCAGAATCTTTGTCGGTAGACGTCTCAGGAGATGAGTTAAGAATTTTCTTTATAAAGCCAAGCATGAAGTCCTCAATTTTTTGAAGGTGAGCTGAATACGATACATCATCCTGTGCGGCCTGCACTCTTTTTATTAACGAATAAGAAGACCGGTAACGACAAGGATAATGAGCCTGTTAAATGTAGGGCAACAGGCTCATTGAGAAGGATTATACCAAGAAACACTTCTGAAATCGGCATGATGAAGGCAAAAGAATGCAGCGCAGTGGCGGCAATTCTTTTTATAAATCGATTTCCTGGCCAAAGGCCATCACAATGGCCTTTTCACCGACCTCCTCGATTCTTTTTCTGAATTCATGAGGATCTGCCTCGATGACCGGGAAAGTGTTGTAGTGCATGGGGATGGCGACACCTGGACATGCAAGTTCGACGGCTTTTACCGCATCCGTTATTCCCATAGTGAAGTTATCACCTATCGGCAAGAGCATGTAGTCGAGCGGGGTCATCTCTCCGATCAGTTTCATATCGTAAAAAAGGCCGGTATCGCCGGTATGATACAATGATTTACCGTCGATAGTCAGTACCACGCCGGCCGGTTCTCCGCCATAGGTATTGTCCGGAGTCATTGAACCATGGTGAGCGATGGTAAATTTCAGCCTGCCGAATTCGAACATATGGGAACCGCCAATGTGCATGTTGTGAGCGCGGAAACCTTTCTCGGAACAGTAGTTAGCCAGTTCATTGACGCAGATAAAAAGCGGATCAGTTCGTTTGGCTATCTTAAATGCATCGCCGACATGATCCCCATGGCCATGGGTCAGAATTATGAAATCGGCTTTAACATCAGCAGATTTGACTGGTGATGTCGGGTTGTCATCGAGAAAAGGATCGATAAGAAGAACATGTCCGGCATCAGTTGTTATCTGAAATGAAGAATGTGAAAAATATCTGAGTTTCATTTCTGCCTCCAGGTTTAATTGAAAAAGCTGTTGCGCAAGGTCGTCAATGAAATGGCAATATTTTGATAATCCCTTCGAGCGTAGCAATAACGGCTGCAATTTTCAATTGTTTATTGTGTTATTCCTAAACGGGAAATAAGCCGGAACTCCTGTAGGCGGGCACAGGGGCCCGCCTACAGGATAATTCCATCATCAATTCACCGTAGGGGAGCCTCCTCCTGGGCTCCCGTTAGTACTACAACAGCAGATACTCCTTAAAGAAACCCCGCATGCAGTGATTTGAGGCCATAGATGAGGAATAGGCTCCGGCATTGATCAAGGCAAGGTGTTTTTGTTCAGTCATGTCGGGAAGGAGGATACTCTCAGACCAGACGTCAAGTGCTTCATTAATATGACCAACCACTTGAAACGGAGCCAGTTGATCCGTTCCGTTATAAAACAGAGACACCGGCTGAAACGGTAAATTATAATAGGCAGGTTCCGGCGCCAGGTTGAAGCCCCCGTTGACCCCCAGGAAATGGGTCTGCTGCTTTTTTTCTAAATAGGTAATGCCGAGAAGCAGAAGTCCCGCGTCCTTAACCAGATAATCTCCCGGTTCGACATTGACCACGAGATCACGATCCGTGAAGGACCTTTTGATGATTGCCGCCCATTTTCCCAGATCTATCGACTGGTCGGAGGCGATATGCGGAACACCGAGACCTCCGCCGATGTTGACCTGCTGCACCGTGGGGACCTGCTCGACAAACCAAAGGCATTTTGCTACGACCGTCTCCCATTGCGGCAACTGTTCGGTCAGGTAACCGCATCCGGTATGAAAGTGGATTCTTCGGATTGTCAGCCCGAAAGAAGCCGCAACTTTCAGTGCTTCCGCAAATTGCTCCTGGTAGATGCCGAATTTGGTGGTCACCGGCCCCGCAT
>JBARUR010000400.1:0-2922 GCA_049645845.1 Desulforhopalus sp.
TGGCTACCCATGTCGACTAGCGGGGGACGATATTCCCCAGAACGCACGCATCTTCGCCGTGGCAGACGTTTTCGACGCCATCACCTCCAGACGGCCTTACAAGGAACCATTCAGCTTTAAGGTCTCCGTAAAAGTCATCCAAGAGTCACAGGGAAGCCATTTTGATCCGATTATTGTGTGGTTGTTCAGTGAATGCGCAGAGAAACTTTACAAAGAAATTGGCATCGAGGATGAAGCTTTATTGCATAACAAGCTTGAGGAATGTATCGACCGTTATTTCAACTAGATTCATCCTTCATAAGGTGGTATCCGTATCTTCACGAAATTCTTTCTTACTCTTTTCAGCACCGCTCTTGGGCGAAAACAAGAAATCAATTTCTAAGGTAATAATAGACAGATTGAATACATTTAAAGTCAAATTCGCGCTTAATTTGGGGATCTTGCCGCCACCTTCGCCATGATGACCATCCCATCCCCGAGTCCGGTAATTCTCAGTGACCACAACTCGGACATCGCAATTATTTCCAACATCATGGTATGCTCCCTCATGGCGCTCGGTGCCGAACATTTTTATTAAAAAAAAAACAGAAGTGCGAACAGAAACAAATTAATTCATTGGTTATTAATGCGACCATAAAGGCTGCGAAAGCTGGATAGCCGTTACGGGATTTGCTATTGTAGCGAATTAAATAGAGCTTTAATGATGAGTCATTGAATAGTCTGAATAATTAAAAAAGAAGCCACAGAGCTGAAAACACAAGAACTGCAATAGTCAGATCCATTACATGGGGACCTTTAACGGCATATAATAGATCATCAATCTTATTAATTATCCTGAGCCATGGCGGCACGTACTGGTCGATGACTTTTACACGGGAGTCTATTGCTTTTGCGGCTCTTCTGCCGCTTTCAACCGCTCCTTCAATGCTCCAGACGTGAGCCTGGGTTGCGGTGTGTGAACCGGCAAGAAACAGGTTGCCCAGCGGGGTTATCTGGGATGGCATAAAGCCATGCGTGTTGGTGGTGGTAACCCATTTGGGTTGAAAATGGTTGATTCCTTCCGCGGAGAATTCCCACTCATGCCAGACTTCGATACTGATGATCGGGAAATCCTTCAGCGACCTGCCGTCATTGGCTTCCTGAATCAATGCATCAAGCGCATCACAGCTAAAGATCTGTACTTTTACCTCTTCGATGAATTCTTCTTTTGTACAGATAGAGACCGGTTTATTGTAGATCCTTCCGGGAACGCTGCTTATACAGGAGGTGCCTGTCCAGAGAGATTTTACTCTTTCTCCCAAATCCACATCCTGGTCCCACACCTGTTCTTCGGCAAAGAGGGTGAGGTTGAATTCTGAATCACAAACGACTACCGCAACCCGCTCGCGAGGGAAATTAATTTCCTCCGAAAAGGCTATCCTGAAAGAAACCTGTACATGAGGCCCGTCCTGAATGAGGGGGTGGAACAAACGCAATACTGCCTGCTTTTCAAGCTCAGGCGTCTTACTTAATATTTCCGAAGTAATAAAAGGATTTATGGCCAGAATATACAAATCACCAGCTACTCTTTCATCGCCTGCTGTCGCAGAGGTGATTTCCCTGCCGTCAAACTCCAGTTTGGTCAATGGCTTGCGCCAATGAAAATCCACCCCTTTTTGTTCCAGGTATTCAACCCATGGATTAAACCAGTATTCATTGCTGGGCCCCTTAAGCAGCAGCCAGCCATCTCCTGCACCCTGGGTCCATGCCGGACCGTCCTTATCAGCCTTATGGTGGTTTGGCGGTCTGGTAGTCAGCTGTTTTCTGAAAAAATCGCCTGTAGTGTGCAGACAAACTTTCGACCAGTCCGAACCAATCCATGGTCCGTAACAGGAGCGCCAGGTTCTATAGGCCGTATTTCCGAGGAAGGGTTGCCATGACCCTGCAGCATTCAATCTGCTGTATTTTTTCTTGCTGCGATCATTGGCAGCCCACGTTTTGAGCATGACATACGACCATTTGACAAATTCCCATTGATTCATTCTGAACATTTTGGGAATACTTCGTAAGCCCTTATCATAAAACCGGGCTTCCGCATCATCTGGAAAAATGCCGAAGTCGATAGGACGTGACAGGGCAGAGTCATAGAGAGACCCCCGATCGTAAAAGGGAATTTGCTTCATAAGATCGAAGGTATTGTGATACCAGGGGCCCATGCCATGCCAGGAATATTCTGAAGGCATGTTGGAATTACTATGTCGTGCGCTTCTGAAAAATCCCCCAGGTTGATCCATGGCTTCATAAACGGTTACTTTATATCCCAAATGGCTAAGTTCGTGAGCGGCACTCAATCCCGCTATTCCTGCGCCGAAAATGATGATGGATTTCATTCCCACTCCTCTAAAAAAGATAAAGGACGATTACTGACGTCGGATCAACGATTTTATTCGGAATAAGGTGTAGGATGCTTATTTTAACCTATTTTCCGGCCTCCCATTCAACATAGATATGATATTCGTTATTCCTGTTCCAGGCAGCGTTGAGGTGCAGGCGATGAAAAAGTGTACTGGCGCCGATGGTTTTACTCATCAGCAGCTTGATGGTAGTATCAACACCTTCGCCCTCATCACTGGTGGGTAGATTACCACTCCTGCAAGGGCAAAGGCAGGGATGACCAAAGTCTCCTGATTGAAATTATAGAACAGTTCCAGATCTATATCCTTTATTTCATCTTCATCTACAGCTTCGCCGAATTCATAAGGAACACTGAGGGAGACTTGGGTATTATACCAGATGCCGTATTCCAACCGCGGTTCCAACAAAAAATTTTCTTCTCCTTCGTGCGTGCGCGTCCATCGTGCCAAGCCCTGAAGTTCTGTGTTAAGGTAATGAGTTGGAATGGTATCCGCCAATTCGGTTGGCAGTCCCTCTTCCAGGTTGACA
>JBARUR010000401.1:0-3322 GCA_049645845.1 Desulforhopalus sp.
GTGTGAAGCTGGCCCTTCTTGGGGCAGGTCAATCGATTTTTCTTTCTCCCAACAGTGCCTCAGTCTTGTCCCAGGTTCGTGAAAAATATCTGGGAATCAGCGCAGGTATTCTGGCAACCGCCAGAAACCTCGGCATGGTGATCGGCGCAACATTGGCTGCGGCCATTTTTTCCTGGTGGTATAGTTTTTTTAGCGGCGGGGGAAATTTAGCTGAATATACTGCGGCAGAAAGTCTCAGTTTTATTCTGGCTCTGCGGGTAACATTTGTTATGGCAGCGGTTATGGCTTTTTTCGGAGGCGTAGTTTCAATGAGTCGGAGGTGAGATCTTGGGAAGAGACACTGTTGCCTGAGTTCCTCCGCCCGGCGCATCGAAAATGGCAAATTTACCGCCATGTGCATGGACAGTCTGCTCTACCAGAGCCAGCCCGATGCCATTTCCGTAGGTTTTGGTGGTAAAAAAAGGATCTTTCACATGAGGAAGGTTTTCTGTGGGGATCCCCTGGCCGGAATCGACAAGCGAAATTGTTAAAAATTGATCATCTTCCTCGACTTTAATATGCAGTAATCCACCTTCCGACATCGCTTCCAGGCTGTTTCTGATAAGATGAAGGAAGACCTGACGAATTTTGTTTTCATCAATCAGCAGAAGAGGACCTGGGCCTTCCAGGGAGAGGACATATTCTATGTTCGAATTTTTCATTGTAGTATAGAATATCATCACACTCTTACGGATAAGTGGAAAGAGATGTTGTGGTTCAAGGATCAGCTCGGTGTCTTCGACGAAATTGAACAGGTCTTCGAGTATAATCTCAATTTTGGAAGATTCCTGGGTGATGATATTCAGAAAATTTGAAATGTACGGATCCTGAATCTTTTTAACCAGCAGCCTGGAAGTTCCGCCGATCGAAGTGAGAGGATTTCTGATGGCATGCAGGAGCTGGGCCGACATCTGGCCGATTGCTGTTGCGCGTTCGGCTTCAACAAGCAGGTCCTTGCTTTTATCGAGTTCCTGGGTAACCATTTCGAGTGCCGCAATCTTTTCAGCCATTTCCGAATAGAGGTGGCTATGTTCAATTGCAAGGCTCGCCTGACTGGCAAAAATTTCCAAGCCGTTGATATCTTCTGCGGAAATGGGGGTACCTGTAACAAAATTATCGACAATTATTACCCCCAGTTATTTACTGGGAGAATAGAGCGGGACTACGACAAAAGAGGATACACCGAGGATACGAATAAGGGCTTCGGGAATACTGCAGCCTTCTGCAGAACCGTTTCGAACGAGTATCGATTTTTTTGTTCGACTGGCCTTGAGCAGCACATGGTCTACATCATCGGCCGGAATCCTGAGGGTTTTGATGATTCTGTTCACTTCGACGTCTTTAGTGATCAGATTGCCTCGAATAGTTGACAGAATATCGTCGAGCTGCAGGCCCTTTTCTTTAATTGAGCTCCAAACCTGCCCGGCATGTTCGGGTGACGCAGGACCAATTGCAAGTTTGCCTTCCAGGAAACTGCCGTCTTTATCAAAAAGAGCAAGAAAGGCTCTGTTGAAACGCAAGCCGTCATCAGAGGTTATACCAACAAGAATGGCTTGCAGAATACCCTGGAGTTCGACAGTGTTCAGATAGGCCGTGTTCATCTTCAGATTAAGATGGTGAAGAAAGCGCATCCTGGCATTTGTTATTTGCAGTTCCTGTTGAAAAATACGGTTATTAACCGCCATTCGACGTTTTTCCAGGGTACTGCGGACTGTGTAATTAAATTGTTCAAGTCCGATCGGTTTGGTGAGATAATCGTCTGCTCCCTGGCGTAAACAATCAAGAGCAACTTCAATATCCGTGGTCCCGGTGACCATGATGATGCCGAGATCAGGATAAGCCGGAACGATATCCTTCAGAATTTCATTGCCGTTTTTATCAGGAAGCCCGATATCCAGCAGTACAATGGCAACTTTTTCTCTGGCTATAAGTTCTAGAAATTCCCTGGTACTTCCGGCACTTACAACTTTGAACCCCTGATTTTTAAGATAGTGGGTAAGCAGGAGGACAATTTCTGCAGAGTCATCGACGACCGCAACAACCTCATCCGCAAAGAGGAGCTCTGAGGCCGACATCGATGAAACGGAATCTTGCGGTGAGAGGATATCTACCATGTCAACAGATGAAAAGTGAATTGTCATACCAGTTGGGAAGAAAAAAAGTATAAAATATTGTATCTTCCTTTTTGTTTTAGCACAGAAGTCGTGGTATCTGCAAAAGTATTTAACTGTTATGACGATTTTTCTTATTCATGCACCGGAATACATACAAAATAAGTACATGCGCCCGGACAGGTAAGTGTAGATTTCGATAGTTCTGTGCATGAGGGTTTGCTTGCGCACATATGGTGTGCTGGTGAACGTTTACCGGCATCGTTAATTCTGTTATATAGTAACATCTGTTTTCATCATGAGGAGCGATGCCGTACAATGATACATTTAGTTGATATATTCGGACAAGGAGGAAGGCTTGCATCCTGTCTTGAAAATTTTGAGTCCCGGGCAGGACAAAGCGCTATGGCCGATGCGGTTGCGGCAACTTTGTCCTGTGATGGCGAAGAAGACGGCAGTCGTGAAAAAAAATCACATATTCTGATGGTTGAAGCCGAAACAGGAATCGGCAAAACTCTTGCTTATCTCATCCCCGCCGTTTTGTCTGGTAAAAGAGTTGTAGTGTCAACCGCAACTTTAAATCTGCAGGATCAGATTATTAATAAAGATCTTCCGCTTGTCGAAAAAGTTTTAGATCAAGAAATATCTGCTCTGTGTATAAAGGGCAGAGAAAATTATCTCTGCCATTATCGGTGGTTTCAATATTGCGCGAATCCTCAGCTTTCACTTGTTGATGATCCATGGGTTGAAAAAATCGACAAGTGGATGCACAATACCGCGACAGGCGACCGGGCTGAATTAGATTGGCTGAGCAAAAAATCCGGGCTGTGGTCAAAAATATCATCCCAATCCAATCATTGTCTCGGCGGAGATTGTCCGGAAGCTGCCATTTGTTTCATTAATCAGCTGAGGAAGAAGGCCGGGGCTGCCCGGTTGCTTATTGTTAATCACCATTTGTTCTTCTCCGATCTTGCCCTTAGAAAAGCAGGTTTTGGTGAGTTAATGCCGCGATATGAAGCAGTGATCTTTGATGAGGCACACCATGTGGAAAATGTTGCCTCGGCGTTCTTTGGTAAAAGTTTCAGCCATTATCAGGTGCTTGATCTGCTTTCCGATATCGAACGGCAGGCATTGATAGATTTTCCTCCAGACATCCTGGATATTCTTTTGCC
>JBARUR010000402.1:0-1579 GCA_049645845.1 Desulforhopalus sp.
CAACGACTCGATGAGTCGGGTTTTGGTCCACCAATAATTGATTCATATGGTGGAATATCCCTACATGAACAGTCTCATGGTGAATCGTTTATGGCTTTACTCATCAATAGGTTTGGAGGTAATGGGCTCTATATACTCGATGAACCGGAAGCTGCACTTTCGCCTACACGACAGATGTCTATGCTCTCCAGAATGCATGAACTGGTAAAGGCAAATTCACAATTCATTATTGCGACACATTCACCAATCATATTGTCTTATCCAAATGCTCAAATCTATCAATTAGAAGAAAGTGGGTTGAAGTGCATCGAATACGAAGAAACTGAGCATTATCGGATAACTCGGGACTTTTTAAATCGCCCTGAAAAAATGCTGAAAATATTACTGGAAGATTAATAATTGGCTAACAAATGCTTCACGGCTTTTCCCGCTGGTGCTCCAAAAACAACCGGTTAAGCCCACGTTTTAGAAAGGTCTGTCGGAGAAGCAACTATATCAAGGCAACAAAGGAATAAAATGGAACCATACTCTTATTGGTTATTATTTTTATCTGCAGCCATTGCGATAAATATCACACCTGGTCCGGATATGATCTACATCCTTTCCAGGACAATAGCTCAAGGACGAAAGATTGGAATTGCATCGTCTTTGGGGGTCTGTAGCGGGTCTTTGGTACATATTTTTGCAGCAGCGTTTGGCCTTTCTGCGATCCTGGCTACTTCTGCCATGGCCTTCGCTATCGTTAAGTATGTCGGTGCAGCATACCTTATTTATCTGGGCGTAAAGGCTTTAAGGTCGAAAAGAATCTCTTTTGATATTCCCGTTAAATTACAAGAGCATTCAACATTCTGGAAAGCCTTCAGGCAGGGAGTGCTGATAGATATCCTAAACCCTAAAGTTGCCATTTTTTTTATGGCCTTTTTGCCACAATTTGTTCGTCCGGAACTGGGGCACGCACCGGCTCAGATTCTTATACTCGGATTTCTCGTAAATTTAATCGGTATGGTAATTGAATCTGTTCTCGTTTTAACTGCTGCTCGAACAACGATTTTTTTCCGCAATAACAGTCGATTCTCTACCTTGCTTGACCGAATTTTAGGCTCTATGCTTATTTGTCTGGGAATTCGCTTAGCCTTAATTGATAATCAAACGAACTAGTGCAGCATAGGTGCTGGCATTTCAAAAGAGAAATTGCGTTAAAAAAACGGCAAAAAGAAAAGATAAAAGAAAAAAATATAATTACTTATACAACAAGTCATTTCTGCGGCCCCCGCAAACGGCTCGGGTCCGCAGAATTCAACGCTGGACCAAAGAAGATGAAAAGAAAAATAGTGAATTTCACATGGGACGATGAGGACGCGCAAGCGGTGTTTGCAGAATGGTGCCCATTTCCTGACGCCAGTGCAACCTCCGAAGATGTGGACCGAATTGAGATGCTTACCGGTATAGCACCACCTCTGCGTGTGTTGGACGTTGGGTGTGGAAACGGACGTCATTCAATCGAAATGGCAAGACGCGGATATGATGTGGTTGGAATTGATGTAGCAAAACGCTACCTTGCTGAAGCTCGAGAGAACTT
>JBARUR010000403.1:0-9655 GCA_049645845.1 Desulforhopalus sp.
AACTCCGCAATCTCTTTACCCCAGCCACTATCACCTCGAGGGCGCGATCAATCTCGTCTGCTGTCGTGTCCCAGCCAGTAGTGAAACGCAGGGTACCCTTGGCCCATTGCTCCGGCACCTGCATGGCTCTCAGCACATGTGAGATCTCCACATGGTCTGCGTGACAGGCTGCACCGGCTGAAGCGGCTACGTCGAGTCCGATCTCCTCGAGAATACGGTTGGCCTCCAGGCCCAGGAAGGATACACTGCATGTGTTTGGCAGACGAAGCTCCCGGTGACCGTTAAAGCGCACTTCCGTGAGTGAAGCTGCCAATCCCTCTTCAAGCCGATCCCTCATTTCCTGCATGTGTTGAGCATGCCGCGCCATTTCCGCAACAGCTATCTCGCAGGCTTTGCCCAGGCCAACAATTCCAAGAACATTTTCAGTCCCTGCCCGGCGGCCATTCTCCTGCCCCGCTCCATGGCAGAAAACCTTGTTTTCGATCCCATCCCGGATATACAGCGCCCCAATCCCCTTTGGGGCATAGATTTTGTGCCCAGCTATAGAAAGCAGATCGACGCCTAAATCGTTTACCCGGGTGGGGATCTTGCCTACAGACTGAGCGGCATCCGTGTGCATGAGAATGCCGTATCGGCGGGCCAGTGAAGCAATCTTGGCGATGGGTTGGATGGTGCCCACCTCATTGTTGGCGTGCATAATGGAGATCATAATGGTGTCAGGCCGGATGGCGGCTGCAATATCAGATAGGCTGACCAGTCCATCCGTATCAACCGGAAGGATGGTGACGGCGAAACCATGGCCCTCCATAAAGCGGCAGACCTCAAGAATGGCCGGATGCTCGATACTGGAGGTAATAAGGTGAGTCCCCTTGGCGTAACGCCCTCCCGCAATGCTTTTCAGAACTTGATTGTTGGACTCTGTGCCGCCGCTGGTGAAGATCACCTCGGACGCTGTGCAACCAAGGATTCCAGCAACTTGTGATCGGGCAGCCATCACGGCTTTTTTAGGGCCGATACCATACCAGTGGCTACTGGAGGGGTTGCCGAATTCAGTCTCCAAAAAGGGAAGCATGGCAGCAATCACTTCGGGGGCGTGAGGTGTGGTACCGTTGTAGTCCAGATAAATGGGCAAGGTCATGGTAATCGGCTCCTCTTGAGATAATATTTATCACAAGATACCATTGGTGTCGGTACTTGGCTACTGCATACGAAAAGGATCGTTTCCTGTGATGAAAACGATCCTTTTCCACCTTCACCGGCTTTTATTTAAACTTCTCATAAGCATTTTTAACAAACGACATGTCATTGACTTCGTCGTAGGGAATATCGCGGTCAATAATTCCTTCCGCCTGGCAAAAAGATGCTATAGTTTTATGTCCTTCCGGTGTTATAAATCCATCGACCGAAAGAGACGGCCTAAGGTAACCAATAGCATCTGCACCCATGTTCCCTGCTTGAAACATTGGCAAGGCTTTTTCTGCTGCGGCTTCATTGGTGTTTTGGTCGAGCCAGATCATCGCCCGAACAACTGCATTGGCAAATTTTTGGATGGTTTCAGGATTCTCTCTAATGAATTTTTTAGTGCCGGTTACGATGGTTGACTCGTATCTGGACGTACCGTATATCTCCTGATGTATTGCCGGGTCTGAAACGTCAACAAGGATATTGGCACCAATCGCAGCTATCTCTTTTTTGGCGGTAGAGCGAATATAACTGGCTTCTATATGGCCTTTTTCGAGGGCTGCCAGGGATGCACCATATTCCATTTGCGCCCAGTTGACGTCTGTGTCCTTCATCCCCGCTTTTGCCAGGATAGACAAGGCAAACGAGTGGGGAGCCGAACCGGGGGCACCGGCAAATATTGTTTTTCCCTTCAATTGCCTGACATCCTTAATGGCAGGAGAACCAACGAACATGTAGGGTTTGTTGGTAAGAATTGACATGATGATAATAGATTCAAGACCCATCGCCTGAGCCCTGAAAACCGGTTCTGTGCTGAGCATGGTAAGATCGGCACTTCCGGCATGCATGCCCTGGAATGCCACCGGACCATCTTTTGTTGTGATGAACTTGATTTCCAGTCCTTCTTCCTTGTAAAAACCGAGAGTTTCAGCCAGATAGGCAGGGAGCCAAAATTCGCTGCGCAACTCGGCTACGGTAAGGCGGGTGAGATTTCCCGGCTGCTCTTCGGGAGTAGCACTAGCACTATGCACCAGCATCATCATTATCACCCCGGTCAACCCGGCCAAAGCAAGCCGGCTTGTGTTTTTCTTCATTGTTAAAATCCTCCTTTAATAGATCATTGATTCGGACATAGACTGCCGGTTACGACAGTTAAAAAGCTATAAAGTACCACTATAATCTAGCGGTGGTCGCCATCTCAGTAGCAGTTTTTCAACATGCTTCAAAACCATGTTGAAAATGATGCCGACTACAAACAGTATAAAAATACAGGACATAACCCGATCTACTTTAAAAAAGGAGGTGGCGTAGGAAATCACCCACCCCAGCCCGGCGCTGGCACCCATATATTCGCCGACTATGGCGCCTATGAGTGAAGCGCCGAGGCCTCCGCGGATACCTGCCAGAATCCACGGAACAGAGGATGGCAAAATAACCTTGCAGACGATTTGTGATTGCGTTGCACCCATGAGCCGGACGGAAGTGAGAATATTGCGATCGACGCTTTTGATTCCACTATAGGCGCTGAAAAACACTAGAAAAAATACCAATAATCCGGACATGATTATCTTTGATTCAATACCAAGTCCGAACCACAGGACGAAGATTGGTGCCAGTGCCAGCTTGGGTATGCCGTATAAGGCTGTTATGAAGGGCTCGATCACCTTTCCAAAAAAATCGAAGAGACCTAAAAGAAAAGCAACTGCAATACCCGCCAGGGTTCCAAACAATAGTCCCCACATAGCTTCGGCTAAGGTAACCCCCGTGTGTTTCATCATGTCCCCACTGCTATAGAAAACAGGGAGATCCATCAGGATATGACTGGGTTGACTGCTATAAAACGGATTGACAATGCCGGTAACCGCAAGAATTTCCCACACCCCCATCAAAGTCAGGAAAAGGCTTATGCGCAGGAAAATCTGCATGGTGTTGCCATGTGCATCAATACCCATTATCGTCTTCATGAATGTTCACGGTAGGTTACTTCATCTTTCAAATCGTCCCAGATGCTTTTATGCAGTTCAATGAATGCAGGGTTAAATCGCAGATCGGCGGGCGTCCTTGGCCGTGGCAGTGTAATGATGTGTTCGGATTTAACCCGTGTAGGCCTTTTGGTAAGAATTATCACGCGGTCTGACAGCATTATGGCTTCTGTAAGATCATGGGTGATAAATAGGACGGTTCTCTGGGTTGTTTGCCATAACGACAGGATATAGGTCTGCAGCATTTCACGGGTAAATACATCCAGCGAGGCAAAGGGCTCATCCATGAAGATGATTTCGGGGTCCATTGCCAATACCTTGATAATATCTACCCGCTTGCGCATTCCTCCGGACAATTGATACGGGTAGGCATTTTCAAAACCGGAGAGATCAGCCTGCCGGATAAGTGCCATAGCTTTGTCACGCCGCTCCTGTTTAGGCACTTTTCTGAGTTCCATGCCGAGCTCAACATTAGTCAAAGTGGTCCGCCAGGGGAGAAGGCTGTCTGATTGAGATATATACCCGATTCTCGGAGTTATGCTGTGCAGCGTCTGTCCATCAAGGATGACCGTCCCTGACTGCGGCTTGAGAGAACCTGACATGATATTCAGCAGTGTACTTTTGCCACAGCCACTGGGGCCGACTACCGCTACAAATTCAAAGGGTCTGACGGAAAAATTCACATCACCGATGACCGGTACCGGATCACCGGTTTCAGTGGTAAATGTATGCCTTAAGCTTTGAACGACAAATTTCGCTTGACCGGGGAGAAAACCGTTCGAATTGAGCTTTGTTGCCATATTCATGATTGTTTCTTACGCATGAGCGCCTTTTTTTTCTCGAGGTCTGTGTAATACGTGTGTCCAAACTCAAAATTCGGATCTGGGAAACCCTGATTGACAAGACTTTCACGAATGCGGAGTTTTGTCGGATCGAGTTCCACCGCATTAGCTGTTTTCAGCAGACCTTCCACAGTTTCAACAAACTTGTGGTAAGGAAATCCTATTGCGATTTCACCCTGCTTCCAGTTGGCCAGATACCTTGTCCCTGAACAAAGCATAGAGAGATTCATCTGGTCTGCTTCCAGGGGGTGAGATGTGCATTCGACGCAAATTGCCTGGTTCCCGGTCATTTTAAAAACAGGTTGGGAGCCATAGTTATAGGTGTATCCCTGTAGAAGGCGCATGGCATTCCTGGCATCCACCGCGAGGATTACCACATCCGGAAGGTCGGTTTCGTATTTCTCGATGGGCTGGGCCATGATGCCATAGCAGGATTTTCGGCATGCTGTCATGCCGTTTGCCACCTGTTTACTGGTCGGCAAATCTTTATATAACCCAAAACCGCTGTAGAGCTCGCCATTGGTAAAAGCCTTGGTCGGAGCTATAAAACCCAGAGCTCTGCCGCTGCCGTTGCATCCGGAATATTCGCCGGACAATTTTACGCTTCTGCCGGTCATGGCAGCTTTGACCACCACACAGTAGGCGATCTTCGCCCTCATCGCTCTTGCCGGCATTTTTTCGTAATCTTCAAAGGTATAAGCAAATTTAATACCGACAATTTGCCGATCCAATGTAAGCAAGGCATACGCTTTAGTTGCAAGATCGGGGATGAAATTCATTATTTCTTCAAGTTTACAGTTGATGTGAAACAACACTCAACTCTTTAAGGGATTGTTTTCATTGATTGCATCAAACTGTAAAGAGATGCCGCATTCATTGAGCATAGCGGACAATTCCCGCATAAAAACCCCTTTTCCGGGAACTTCCTGAGAGGACTGAGGCCGTTCTACGTCGATCATTCCACCGCAGTATCCTTCGCAGGTAAAACGAAAACCGCAACTTGGACTGCCGTCCACACCGACAACGCATTCAATGCTATATCCGTTATGGATATATTCAAAAATTTGATCCACGTAAGGCGTCAGGATTTCAATGCAATGGCGTCTGTAAAATGGTGTATCATATTGCTCCCTGGTCATTCCCCATCTTTTGAGGCCGAGATAGGTCATTTCCGGACATGGGAGCTGAATGATACCTGCACCGGTGGCAAGATATTTGTTAACAACAGGTAAAAGTGCGCCACCATAAAATGATAATCCAGAAATCTTGGAGTTTGAGTTCAACAGGCAATGACACATCACCACAATCTTTTTACTTCTCTTCACTCTGTGACTCCTCCTGGGGTATATTGAGCCTTTACTTTTACGATGTAGTTTTCTTTAAGATTAGTGTCGAGAGTTGCCGACATGGCAATTGGCCTCACTATTGCGAAACGAATAAGAGAAGTCAAATACATTGATCCTATCTTTACTTGGCATTGTATCGCTATTGCCGATATGATGGATCGTCGTTGCTGTATAAATGCATTTTAAACCATTCCAAAATGACGCAAGTGCCATTTGTCGAAATGTCGTAAAAACTGAGGAGTTAAGAACTTTTTTCCTTAAGAGTACGCTTGTTGATTTACCGAAAAAGAGTATCAAATTTTTCGGTACTATAGATTTGAGCTGACAATGGTTTCAATTATTGATAATTCCAACTGGCTGTCAGTGGTTGGACAGTGCCGCGGTCGTCTGTGGCTCGCGCCATAATCGTATGTTCTCCAGGTGTCGAGGCCTTCCATGAATATTCCCATCTTCGCCAGGAATACCGTTCATGTGGGCCGACAAAGGCAGCATCCTGCCAACTGGCACCGTTATCGACGCTCACCTCGACCCGCTCCACCTTGCCTTCACCTGCGAAAGCCGCACCGCGAATCATCACCGTGCCTTCTGGAAGCGTGGTGCCATGCTCAGGCGAGGTGATAATCGATTTGAGCGGAAGAGAAGTAACGACCTGTCCTGATTGCGGTACTTCACCCTTTTGAAATACTCGATAGACCTTGTCCATGAAATAGCCGGTAGCCGGTCGATCCAGCAGGGATATTTTACAGAGCCATTTGACGCAGTTGGCACCTGTCCATCCCAGGGCCAGGGCTCTTAGCGGATAGCCATGTTCAAGCAGCAGCGGTTCGCCATTCATTTCATCGGCGAGGATGGTTGAATCCAGCGCTTTTTCCAGCGGGATACTGCGGACAAAATTGTTGGTGTTTTTTGAAGCGGGATTGTCTAATCCCTTGAAACCGACATGTTTTGCATCGGGAAGAACACCAGCCCGTGCTAAAACATCACTCAGACGAATCCCTCCCCAGAGCGCATTACCCACTCCGCCTATGGTCCACGGGTTTCCCGAAGCCTTCTGCTGCAGCAAAGAACGGCCGTTGCCGGAACACTTCATGGTGTTTGCTACTTCTAATTTAGGGATAGAGAGAATATCGTCGAAACTCAGTTCAATGGTTTTTTGCACCAGCCCCTGGATCGACAATTGCCAGTTTTCAAGTGCTACCGGGGCGGCTCTGTTTGGTTCCTTATTTCGCTTAAAAAACGCGGCATTGCTGGTAACCAGGATTGCAAGTTGGCTACTGGAGTTTCAGCATTCAGTGGATTTGGTGACATGATTCGCATGTTGACTTTCATGGTGCATCCTCCATTTGTCTGACAATTTTTACCTTGTCCAGCTCATCCAGTATGAACCGAAAGGTTTGGCGATACCAGTTCACTTGCCATCTGTGTCATACCCATGGCCTCACTTAATTTCTTTATCACGAACAAGCTTAATATAACATGATCTTAGGTTGCCTATGCCTGCATTAATCATTTAAACCCTGTATAATAAACCGGGAAAAGTTTTGTGGAGGTGGTTCAGCTTGGTGGAGTTCCTGTAATTTCAAGAATTTTTTTGGCCAGTGTCTGGGTTGAAAATGGCTTGTTAATGAAATTCAGACCATCTTCGAGAACTCCTTTATGGGCAATTATATCAGCAGTATACCCCGACATAAAGAGACACTTCACTTCTGGACGAATAGCCTGAATACGGGTAGCAAGCTCTTTTCCGTTCATTTCGGGCATCACAACATCTGTCAACAGCAGTTCAATGGCATAGGAAGGGTCGGACGCTAGTTCAATCGCCTCCAGAGGTGATGCCACGGCAAGGACGTGGCACCCCATCTCGTTAAGCATTTCATTGATAATATTCAACAGACTTGGCTCATCTTCAACAAGGAGGACCGTCCCGATGTCTACAGATACTGCCTCAAAAATTTCTTCCAACGGCTCCCTTCCAGGCTCTTCATCATGCCTTGGGAAATATACCCTGGAAATTGTCCCTTCTCCAGGTTCACTGTAGATATTAATGAATCCATAGTTCTGTTTTACGATGCCATATACGGTCGAAAGTCCGAGTCCTGTACCACGATGCATCTCTTTTGTGGTGAAAAAAGGTTCAAATATATGCTTTTTAGTCGTTTCATCCATTCCACATCCGCTATCTCTTACTGATAGACAAACATAATCACCTGGCTGGTAATCGGGGGAATTTTTGGAGTAGCTTTTATCCAAAGAAACATTTTCAAAAGCGATATCTATGTTGCCGTTACCAGTTATGGCATCGCGGGCGTTTACACATAGATTGGTCAGTATCTGGCGTAACTGGTCAGGATCGATGTGGATTTTCCAGAGATCATCCGCTATTGTCAAGTTTAACTCAATATCTTCAGTAATCAGGCGACGAAGGAGAGTGATTGCTGTATTTAAATTATGGCGTAAATCTATAACCTTGGGTGAAGTAGTCTGTTTGCGGGCAAAAGCGAGGAGTTGCCCTGTTAAGTTGGCGGAGTGTTCAGCAGCTTGCCGAATTTCTGTGAAGGCTTTGTAGAATTTGTCAGATGGCTGGGATCTCAGCAAGGCTAGTTCGGTTTGACCAAGAATTACGGAGAGCATATTGTTGAAATCGTGTGCAACCCCACCTGCCAGCTGCCCAACAGCCTCGAGTTTTTGTGATTGGCCAAGCCTGTCAAAAAGCTCCTCCCGTTCTTGCTCAGCCCGCTTACGGTCGTTGATATTTACAATCATGCTCTCAATTTGCAATGGCTTACCTGCGTCATCACGCACCAAAAAAGCGCTCAAGGATATCCAGATTTTTTCATTGTTATTTGTGAGTGCCTGTACTTCAAAATCATGGAGAGATCCGAACGCAAGTAAGTGTGAGAGAACCTTATCCCGATCAGTAGTATATGCATATAATGTTTGGACTTGGACATTGGCCTTCAATGCTTCGACATTTTTAAACCCGAGTATTTTGGCCATGGCCGGGTTAGCGTTAAGGATGCTTCCATCATAGGAAGTCTGCAGGATGCCTTCAATGGCATTTTCAAACATACTACGGTAGTTTTGTTCACTTTCCTTCAGGCCAGACAGGGTAGACTTGAGATTGTGAACCATGGTATTGAATGCTGTGGAAAGAATTCCGATCTCATCACGGGATGTGACCTCAAGCGCCGCACCGTCAAGGTTACCGGAGGCGATCTCCTTTGCTCTGACAGAGAGTGTATGTAATGGTTTGGTGAGGCTGCTCATGATTTGTAGTATCGCTATCCCTATAACCACAATGGCAATAACGGTAAGAGTTGCTAAAATCTTCATCATCCTAATGGCGGGAGCAAAGAGTTCATTTTCATTTAAAACAGATGCTACAGCCCAGCCGGTTATTGGGATTTCATGATAGAATGCGACTCGGTTTACACCAAACTGATTATAGCGGAATATACCGGAACCACCGCCTAGCATCAATTTCCCCAGATCAACCATCGATGTGGAATCCATGTCACTAATTTTCTTACGCATCACCAAGTCCGATTCCGGGTGATAAATAAACGTGCCATCCTTACTGATGATGAATCCGAATCCTGTCTTGCCTGCTTTTAGCTCTTGGGCAACTTTTTGAATATATTGAAGAGATATACCTGCGCCAACCAGCCCCTGTGGCCTGTTTTTATTATCAAGGATTGGTGCAACCATGAAAATGGTCGGAATGCCAGTGGTTCTGGAAATGAGTGGTGGTGTGATCTGTGTTGAACCGCCGTCCATGATTGACAGGAAGTATGGCCGGTTGGCAATATTACCAACAAAAAGTGAGTACGTACCGTCCTTTTCTATCACCGTATGATATTCGCCATGTCTGTTAGCTGCATAGATGTCCTGAAAGATGTCGGAATATTTCTTATGAAGGCTTTTATGCCGATTGATGTTCTGTCTGTCAAATGCGGCGAAATTTTCATTGATTTGCTTAGCCGCAGGGGTGGCTGCAATGGTTTCAGGTTCAATCATGATGGTCGACAACCACCTGTTGATACTTTCGGCACTTTTACCGACAGAGTGCAGCATGCTTTCCGCCAGTTGCTTCTCGATTACGTTATTGATGTAGTAGTAGGCGGTGAAACTGAGCGTGAGTAGGCCAAGCATGGCGATTGGCAGTACACATAGAACCAGTTTGGCCTTTAGTGAAAGACGGTCATAAAAAGAATATGGTGGTGAGAAGGTATGATTATTGGGTGGAGTATTCATTACTTTGACCCATGTTTTCCTTTTGCTGAGAGTGAATGTACAATAGTCT